>JBBRGH010000202.1:0-6169 GCA_038240915.1 Gemmatimonadales bacterium
AGGTGGCGCTGCTGGACGAGGAAGTCGAGCTCACTACGCTGCGGGCCCCGGTCGGCGGGGTGGTGCTCACGCCCCACGTGGAACAGCTGGTCGGCCGCTCGCTCGAGGAGGGCGACCTCCTGCTCGCCATCGGGCGCACCGACTCGCTGGAGCTCGAGTTCGGCGTGGACCAGCGCGACATCGCCCGGGTGCGGCCGGGGCAGGAGGTCCGCCTCCGGGTGGACGCGATGCCCCAGCGGACGTTCGTCGGGCAGGTCCGCACGGTGGCGCCCGTCCCGGCCGACAGCGCCGCCGAGGTGCGGTATCCGGTGCGGGCCGTGGTGGCCAATCCCGACGGCGCGCTCAAACCGAGCATGGCGGCCTACGTCCGCGTGCTCACCGACCCCGCTTCAGCGGCGACCCGCCTGTTCCGGGCACCGGTCCGCTGGGGGCGGCTCTTCTGGTGGAGGCTCTGGTCGTGAAGCATCCTCTCGTCGCGCTGCTGCTGCTGGTCGCCGGCTGCGGGGGCGACGGCGGCCGCCCGGTCGAAAGCGTCGCCGCCGCGACGCCCACTCGCCCCGACGCCGGCGTCGCGACCGCCGAGAGCACCACCGTGGAGCGCCCGCTCTCGCTGCCGTCGCAGCTCTACGTGGAGCACGACGCGGCCGTTCTCGCCCGCTCCTCGGGCGTGGTCGAGGCCATCCTGGCCGACATCGGCGCCCCGGTGGCCGCGGGGCAACCGCTGGCGCGGCTCGAGAGCACCGACCAGGAGATTGCCCTCGCCCAGGCGAAGGAAAAGGCCGCCAACGCCGGGCTCCGGGTCGAGCGCCAACGCGCGCTCACCACCGCCGGCGTGATGACGCGGGCCGATTCGGAGCAGGTCGAGTTCGAGCACCGCGACGCCGACCTGGCGCTTCGCAAGGCGCAGCGCGACTACGACCTCACCCGGATCACCGCGCCGTTCGCCGGGGTGGTGACGGCGAGAATGGCCCGGGTGGAACGGCTGGTGAACCCGGGCGACTCGCTCTTCCGCGTAACGGCGCTCGCGCCGGTGCTGGCCACGGTCCGGGTGCCCGAGTCGGCGGCGGCCGGGCTCCGGGTCGGGGCCATGGCCCGGGTGCTCACCGCCGGCGGCACCAGCGCGGGAGCGCGGGTGATCCGGGCCTCGCCCGTGCTCGACGCCGCGAGCGGGACACGCGAGGTAGTGCTCCAGCTGGCCTCGGTCCCCGGCATGACGCCGGGGAGCGCGGTCACCGTCCAGCTCGGAGCCGAGCGGCGGCGGGTCGTCGCGATTCCCAAGGCGGCGGTGGCCCGGGACGGGTACGCCCTGATCTGGGACGAGGGGCGGACCACGCTTCGCGCGGTCACCCTCGGAGCCGATCTCGACGGCGCCCGGGTCGAGGTGGTCAGCGGTATCGCCGCGGGCGAGAAGGTGGCCCGGGCCGCGCCATGAGCGGGGCGCCCAAGCTGCGCGAGGACCTGACGATCGTCGAGCAGAGCTACCGCGGCGAACAGAGCTACATCCTGAAGGATCCCAAGACCCGGAAGTATTTCCGCTTCCGGCCGGTCGAGGTGGGCGTCCTGCGCCGGTTCGACGGCCAGCACACGGCGGCCGAGGTGGCGGCCGCCCTGGGGGAGGCCGGGCTACGCGTCTCGGTCGGCGCGATCGAGGGCTTCGTCGGCAAGCTCAAGGGAATGGGCCTGCTGGAGCGCACCGTCGGAGAGCGCTCCGTGCTCCAGATGGAGCGGCTCCGGGCCCAGCGGCGCCAGCGGCTTGGTGGCGGCGGCCTGGTGCAGGGCGACATCTTCCGGCTCCGCTGGTCCATGGGTGATCCTGACCACTTCATGGATCGCACCCTGCCTTATCTCCGCTGGATGTTCACCCGCCGGTTCCTGGTCGCCTCGGTGGCGCTGTTCGCGCTGTACCTGCTGATCATCGCCCTCAAGTGGTCCGACTTCACCACCGCGTTCGGCAATCTCTACCATTTCCGCTACTCGGCCTGGGAGCTGTTCGTCCTCTGGTCCACCGCCACCGTCGTCATCGTGATCCACGAGCTGGGCCACGGCTACACCTGCAAGTTCTTCGGCGGCCAGGTCCACGAGATCGGGGCGATGCTGCTCTACTTCGAGCCGGCCTTCTTCTGCAACGTCAACGACGCCTGGACCTTTCCGGAGCTGAAGGCGCGGCTGTGGGTGACGGCGGCCGGCTCCTGGATCCAGCTGGTCACGGCCAGCCTGGCGGCCATCGTCTGGTGGGCGGCCGCGCCGGACACCCTGATCTCGCACATCGCGCTGAGCGCGGTGCTGATCGGCGGCGTCACCACGATCGTCATGAACGCCAACCCACTCATCCCCCTGGACGGATATTTCGCGCTGAGCGACTGGCTCGAGGTGCCGAACCTCCGCCAGCGCGCCTTTGCGCATCTGGGATGGCTCTGCAAGAGCCGCCTGCTCCGGCTGGACGTGGCCATGCCGGCGGCGGACGAGCGGGAGCAGCGCATCTTCCTGGCCTACTCGCTGCTGGCCGGATGGTACATCGTCTCCATCATGCTACTGGTGGCCGGCACGGTCTACGGCTGGCTGCAAGGGGCCCTCGGCCTGGCGGGCGCCGCCTTGTTCGTGCTCGCCCTGTGGCTGCTGTCGCGGAACGCGCTCCGGAGCCTGGCCCACGTGGTCCGGACGGCCTGGCGCGAGGCGCGAGCGCGGATCGCCACCCGCCGGCTCCGCGACCGGCTGCTGATCGGCGGGCTCCTGCTGCTGGTGGCGGGGACGCTGATTCCGCGGCCGATCACGGTCACCGGCGGCTTCACCCTGGCCCCGGCCGTCTCGGTCCGGCTCACGGCCCCGGACAGCGGACTGGTGGCCGGCGTCTTCGTTCGGCAGGGCACCCGGGTCGAGGCGGGGATGCCGCTGGTGCAGGTGCGCGATCTCGACCTCGAGCGGGCCACGCTCGCGCTCGAGCGCGCGGTGGACTCGCTGGCCGCGCGCGAGGCCCAGGCGCGGGCCGCGGGAAGCGCGACCGAGATGTCCCGCCTTGCCGCCGAGCGGGCGCCGGGCTCGGCGCGGCTGGACGGCATGCGGGACGAGAAGCTACGGCTGACCGTCCGATCGCTCGTGTCGGGCGTCATCGTCACCCATCGGCCGGAGCAGCTCACCGGCCAATGGGTGAGCCTGGGCCAGCCGCTGGTGGACGTGGGCCAGCCCGACTCCCTGGAGGTGCGCATCGCGCTGGGAGGCGCCGGCACCACTGAAGTGCGGCCGGGCCAGACCGTCCGGCTGGCGTTCGAGGCCGACGCCGGGATGATCGAGGGCCGCGTTTCCACCGTGGCCCAGCTGGGCTCGGCGGACAGCGGGACCGTCGAAGCCCGGATGCCGCTGGTGGGAACGGAGCGGTGGCGGCCGGGGATGACGGGGGAGGCGAGCGTGACCGTGCGGCGGTCAAACCTCTGGGGAGCGCTCTGGTGGGCGATTCGAAGGCGGGTTCGGACGGATCTGCTGTTGTAGGCCGATGGGGGAGGCCAATGTGCCCCAGTGACTTGCGCGACGGGGGCGATGTTGTAACCATTGGGGGTCCTCCACAAGGACTGAGTCATTCGCCGCGACATGCTGGCACTCGTGCGTCAGGCCTTCGAGGGGAGCTACGAGGTCGAGCGCGAGATCGGCAAGGGCGGCAACGCCCGCATCTTCCTGGCACGCCGGCCGGGTGGCGAGCCGGTCGCGCTCAAGATCCTGCACCCCGAACTGCTGGTCAGCGTCGCGGCCGACCGGTTCCTCCGTGAGATCAAGCTGGCCTCCCAGCTCGACCATCCGCACATCGCCCATCTGCTCGACTCGGGGGAACGCGACTGGCTGGTCTACTACGTCATGACGTATGTCGAGGGCGCCACCCTGCGCGAGTTCCTGTCCTCGCGGGGACGGCTCTCGGTCGGCGACACGCTCCGGGTGGCCGACAACCTGCTCGACGCGCTGGATCACGCCCATGCCAGGGGGATCATCCACCGGGACGTGAAGCCCGAGAACGTGGTCATCTCCCCGGCCGGTGCCGTCCTGCTCGACTTCGGCATCGCCCGGGCGGTCTGGGCCTCGGGGAGCGAGCGGCTGACCCGCTCGGGCATCGCGGTGGGCACCTCCACCTACATGAGTCCGGAGCAGATTACCGCCCTGGAGGAGATCGACCTCCGGAGCGACCTCTACTCCCTCGCCTGCGTGCTGTTCGAGTGCCTGGCGGGCCAACCCCCGTTCGTGCATCGGAACGAGGCCGTAGTGCTGCAGATGCATCTCACCCAGCCGGCACCGGATATCCGCGCCCTCCGGCCGGAGATCCCGGCCGAGCTGGCGGCCAGCGTCGGGCGGGCGCTCGGCAAGACACCTGACGAGCGCTGGCAGACGGCCGCGGCGATGCGGGACGCGCTGGCGGCGGTGATGGTCGGGTAGCTCAATCCGCAGGGCGAAGGCGCAGCGGCCTCCCCAACAGGCGTCCTCCCGCACCACCCGGCCCAGCAGCAGATTTCCCCTCCATCCCGGAAACGCGTCGCCGGGGTAGAACTCCATTCCGCTCGGCGCGATGGAGCGGGTTTCCCACAGTAGCCCTCTCACCCGGTCAGGCTTAATTTCGGGTTTCGCTCCTGCCTCGAGGCTGATTCGTGACCGATCCGCTCGACCAACTGCGTTCCGCACTGGGGGACCGGTACGACCTGGAGAAACAGGTCGGCGAGGGGGGCATGGCCACGGTCTACCGAGCCAAGGACGTGAAGCACGAGCGTACGGTGGCGATCAAGGTCCTTCGTCCCGAGCTCTCCGTCTCCCTCGGAGCCGACCGGTTCCTCCGCGAGATCCGCGTCGCCGCCAACCTGCAGCACCCCAACATCCTGGGCCTCTACGACTCGGGCGAGACCGCCGGCAGGCTGCTGTATTACGTCATGCCCTTCATCGAGGGCGAGTCGCTGCGTGACCGGCTGAACAAGGACCAGCAGCTCCCCATGCAGGACGCCCTTCAGATCGTGCGCGAGGCCGCCGAGGCGCTCCAATACGCCCACGAGCGCGGCATCGTTCACCGCGACATCAAGCCCGAGAACATCCTGCTGCAGGGCGGCCACGCCCTCGTGGCCGATTTCGGCATCGCGCGGGCAGTGAGCCAGGCTGGGGGCGAGAAGCTCACGCAGACCGGGATGGCGGTCGGCACCCCGCACTACATGAGCCCCGAGCAGTCGCTCGGCAGCGAGCACGTGGATGCGCGGAGCGACATCTACAGCCTGGGCTGCGTGCTCTACGAGGTGCTGATCGGCCAGCCGCCGTTCACAGGGCCGAACTCCATGGCGATCATGGCGCGGCACTCGATGGAAGTGGTGCCGAGTCTCCAGGTGGTGCGGGCGTCGGTTCCGGACGAGGTCGAGGACGCAGTAATGCGGGCGCTGGAGAAGACACCGGCCGACCGGTGGCAGTCGATGCGCGACTTCGCAGTCGCGCTGTCCGACGCCGAGGCGGAAGCGGCGATGATGCGCACCTCGGCCCGGAGAGCGGCGACCGCGTCACGCCGAGTGCCGTCGACGCGGGAGATGCGGACCCCGGCGCCGCCGCCGCCGGACCCGCGCCGAAAGCGGCTCATGATCGGGGGCGCCGTGCTGGCGGGCCTGCTGGTGGTCGGCGGGGTGGCGCTGGGCATCCAGAAGCTCGGCAGGTCGAGCGCGCCGGCGGCCGGCACGCTGGCCGCCGCCACCGACGCCAACAAGGTCGCGGTGCTCTACTTCAAGGACCTGGGCGGGAAGGACTCGCTGCGCCACCTGGCGGACGGGCTCACCGAGGGGCTCATTCGCGAGCTCTCGAGCGTGCGTACGCTCGACGTCGTCTCCAAGAACGGCGTGGCGCAGTATCGCGGCAGCCCGGTGCCGCGCGACAGCATCGCCCGGGCGCTCAAGGTGGGCACGCTCATCGACGGCGACGTGGAGCAGAGCGGCGACCGGCTCCGGGTGACCGTCCGCCTGGTGGACGGCGCGAGCGGGGCCGAAGTGAAGCGGACCAGCTTCGAGCGCCCCGCCGGGGACCTGATCGCCATTCGCGACTCGCTGACGGGGACGGCCGCGCAGGAGCTGCGCGAGCTGCTCGGCCCCGAGGTCAAGGTGCGCGAGCAGCGCGCGAGCACCCGGAACGTCGGCGCCTGGCTTCTGCTCCAGCGGGGCGAGCAGGCCCGGAA
>JBBRGH010000203.1:0-6168 GCA_038240915.1 Gemmatimonadales bacterium
CTCCAGCGCCCGCACGATGGCGGCCCGGCGCGCCGCGGCGGCGGTGGTGGCCGCGTCCATGGCGCCGGGAAGGCGGAGGGGGCGGCGCGGGGCCGCGATCCGTTCGACGTAACGCTCGGTCCCCGGCGGCACCAGCAGCACCACCTCGCCCGCGCCCACCAGCTGGCGCAGTTGTTCGGCCGAAGGCAGGTCGAACGCGATGATCACCTGCGCCGCGGGCGCGTCGCCGGTCACCACCCGGCCGTCGGGCTCGCCCAGCGCCGTGGCCGCGGCGATCGCGTCGTGGCTCGACCGATCCGTCGTCCACACCACCAGCGACGTGGGATCGAGCAGCTCGACCAGGTCGCTCAGCCCCGCCACCCGCCGCCCCCAGGGCACGCTGACGGTCCGCACCGGTCCCGCGGTGGCGAGGTCGGCCGGCACCGTTCCGAGCGTGAGCGCCCGGCGGGCGTAGCGCTCCACCAGCGCCGCGGCGCGGTCCGGATCCGACGTCAGCACGATCCGCTGGGCGTCCTTGTCCAGATCCTGCATCAGCGGCGTCAGGCTCTCCTCCTCCTCCCACGCCTCCGGCCAGGCCAGCAGCACCGCCGCCAGCGCGTCGGCCCGGAGCGCACTCCGCCGCTGCAGTGCGAGCGCCGTCTCGGGCGTGGCGATGAGCAGGTCCACGCCGCCGTCCTTGAGCCGCCGGGTGGCGCGCGAGGTCCCGTGCGCCACCTGCACCCGGAGCCCCGAGGCGCCGGCGGCCTGATGCACCACCCGGCCCCATTCGTCGAGCTGTCCCCCCGGCGCCAGCAGCAGGCCCGGATGGGCCTCGCCCAGGCGGCTCAGCAGGCCGGCTAAAGCCGGCGTGGCCGCCGTGGGCGATGGCGGCAGCACCAGCACCAGGTTGTGGCCCCGGCCGGCGGTGGGCGCGGCCTCGCGGGTGAGCGTGTCGTCCGCGCTCCAGCCCAGCCGCGTCAGCGCGGCCGCGATCGGGGGGGACAGCTGCAGCTCTTCCAGTGCGGCCACGGGTGCCTCGGTGAAGGGGTGGGCGGGCGCGGGAACCTAAGACCGCGTCAGGGTCGGGGCAACGGGCATGCGGTGCCCGGCACGTGCGCCCCCGGCATCCGCGCCCCGCTCGGGGCCCGTTGACATCGCCCTGCCGGGGCCTGACTTTTCCCCCGGTCGTTCGCGCCGCCACCTCTTCCTCCGGATCCACCGCATGCCCGACCCGTTGTCGCTCAACGTCCAGAACCTCAGGGCCTCCGAAACCGTCGCCATCAGCAACGAGGCGAAGCGGCGGAAGGCCGCCGGCGAGGATGTGCTCGACCTGGGCGTGGGGGAGCCGGACTTCGACACGCCCGCCATCGCGGCGCAGGCGGGGGCCACCGCCATCGCCAAAGGCCTCACGCGCTATCCGCCCAACATCGGTATCGCCGAGCTGCGGAAGGCCATCGCCCAGAACCTGAGCCGGATGTCGGGCGGCCGTCCGATCGATCCCGACAATATCGTCGTCAGCTCGGGCAGCAAGCAGTCGATCTTCAACGCCTGCTTCACCCTCTTCGGGCCTAAGGACCGGGTGCTGATTCCCTCGCCCGCGTGGGTGAGCTACCCCCAGATCGTCCATCTCTGTCGCGCCGAGCCGGTGCTGGTGCCGGGCGACCTCGAGTGGGGCCTCAAGGTCAGCGCCCGGGATCTCGACCGCGCGAGCAACAAGCTGACCCGCGGCCTGATGCTCTGCTCGCCCTGCAATCCGACCGGCGCCGTCTACACCCTGCCCGAGCTCCGCTCGATCGCCGAGTGGGCCAAGGCCAACGACGTCTGGATCATCTCGGACGAGATCTACCGGCGGATCAACTACGGCCCCGGCCCGGCGCCCTCGCTGCTCGACCTGGCCGACGACCTGCTCGAGCGCACCGTCGTCATCTATGGCGCCAGCAAGGCCTACGCGATGACCGGCTGGCGGATCGGCGCGGCGCTCGCGCCCCCGCACCTGGCCAAGGCGATGGCCGCGCTCCAGTCGCACACCACCACCGGCGCCAACCAGCCCGCCATGTGGGCCGCGGCCACGGCGTTCAGCGACGAGAAGGTCGACGCCGAGGTGACGAAGATGGTGGCCGCGTTCCGCCGCCGTCGCGATACGCTCGTGGAGCGCTTCCGGCGGGAGGCTCCGGGCGTGGAGTTCGTCGAGCCGCACGGCGCCTTCTACTTCTTTTTCCGGGTCGACGGCATCCGCGATCAGGACCCGGTGACGGGGTCCACCTTCTGTGAGCAGTTGATGAGGCAGGAGGGTGTGGCACTGGTTCCCGGCGGCGCCTTTGCCGACGACCGCTGGGTCCGCCTCAGCTACGCCGTCTCCGACGCCGAGCTGGAGCTGGCGCTGGACAAGATCTTCGGCCTGATTCACCGGCTCGCCTCCGCCCGTGCCGCCTGAGATCCCGGTCGTAAACGTCGAGGCGCGGGTCGAGCCCCTCACCGGCGGCCTGCCGGCCATCGCCTGGCGCTGGGATCCCGAGACCGACATCCTGTCCGGCGCCTTCAAGGGCAACCGGAAGAGTGGCGGCCTGACCGGCACGGTCGAGCTCACCGACGACGAAGGCTCGGTCGCGGTGCTCGACGTCAACAATGGCGTGATCTGCGGGCTGGACGTGGTGGTCTGGCCGGAGGTGAGCACCTCGCCCGCGCTGCAGGTGCCTGCCCGGCTCACCGATGGCCGGGTGGTGCTGCCCTCGCGCCCGTCCCGCCCTGGCGTGGCCTCGATGGAGGTGGACACCACGCTCTCGGTCGAGACCAACGGCGCCGAGAGCGTGTTCCACCTCAGGATCGGACCGCGGCGGGAGGTAGAGGTGGTTCGGGTGGCCGACAACTTCTACGTGGAAGTGGACGGGCAGGGGGGCCTAGCCGGCTTCTGGCTGGCCAACGTGCCGCCCTTCACCGCGTTCGAGGACGAGATGTAGCCTAGGGGGCTCGGATTCCCTCCGCCTGGGCCAGCAATCCGAGCCGCTGCCGTTCCACCAGCGTGGTGTAGTACCCGCCCCGCCCGCACAGCTCCTCGTGGGTCCCTATCTCCGCGATCACCCCGAGTCGATGACGACGATCCAGTCGGCCTCCCGCGCGGTGGACAGCCGGTGGGCGATGACCAGCGCCGTCCGGCCCCGTAGCGACTGCCGGAGCGCCAGCTGCATGAGCTGCGCGGACTCGCCGTCGAGTGCCGAGGTGGCCTCGTCCAGCCGGGCCTGACGCGGAGCGCCGCCAACTGGTCGGACGGCATCGGTGGATTCACTGCCCCTCCCGCGGCCGCCCCGGTACGTTTGGAGCATGGCTGCACTCAATCTGACACAACTTCGCCGGACCCTCGCCGCCAGGGGTTTGACGCCGGCCACCGCGGTGCCCGACGCCAGCCGCGGCCGCACCGAGGAGGCCTGCCTCCGTCCCGCCCGACTGGTCGAGGACGCCCGCCTCGCCTGGCATCCGGTCGGTCCGGCCGAGCCCTGGCCCGGATCGCTGGCCTTCCTCGACGGGGTGCAGCGATCCGAATTGGTGGCCTATGCGGGCTCGGCGCCCCTGGTGGCCGCGGAGGTCGCGGCCGCCGTGCGCGAGCGGCACGACCGGAAGTTGGTCACGGTGCAGGTCGAACGTTGCCTGCTCATGCTCGGGCGGCCGGCCGCCCTGGCCGCCGCGGGCCAGCTCCCCGAGGCTGTCCGCGGCATGGCGCTGCCGGTGGATGACCCGCCCCACCCAGTGCGCGACCTCGCCAACGCGGCCCGCGCTCTCGATCGGGCCCGGGGCGCGCTCGAGCGGGAGCTGGGCGAGCGGTATCGACGTCACGCCGACGGTTGGCTCGTCGTGGACGGCGCCCTGACCGAGAGTCCGGTCTGGTCGGCCGACGTCCGCATGGTCGGCGTCTCCAAGAGTCACGCCACCCTGCCGTTCGAAGGCGAGGACCTCGAGCGCTACCTGCGGTTGCCGCCGGGCCATCGTTCGTCGGTCTACGCGCCCGAAACCCGGAGCCTTACCCCGGTCCACGAATGGTCGCTCCGGCTCTGGCCCTGGGAAGGGAAAGACGTCTTTCACGGCCTGGTCCGGATCCAGGTGGCCCCCGCCAACGGCACACCCGACGTGGCCGATCGCCTCTCCCGTCATCTGCTGGCCGAACGGGCGCCGATCAGCACGCCGGACCTCCGTTGGGACCGGCTGCTCTACGGCATTCACTCGGTCGAGAGCTATCTGCGCGCCGGCGGGCGCCGGTTGGCCTGATCGCGTCCGGCCCCTACTCGTTTCCCGGGCAACGCGCCACATTCCTCGCATGGTCCAACCCCTGCCACCGCTCGGCCGCGTCGTCGCCACCGAGCTCAAGCCGTCCACCCCGCATCAGTTTCACTTCTGGACCGCGCGCGAGTCGCCCATCGGCATCGGAGCGATCGTCCGGGTCGAGGAGGGCGACCGCGTCGTCTTCGGGGTGGTCACCGACGGCTTCGCCTATTCCGATCTCGTGACCCCCATGCACGCGGTGCTTGGCGCCGATGGGGACCCCGTGGCCGCCGGGCTCGAGCCCAGCCAGCGGGCCGAGATTCGGCTCTACACCGCCGCCGTCCTCCGGCAGATGCCCGAGGAGCCGCTTCAGCCGGTCCCGCTCGGCTCGGTCTGGCTCGCCACCGACGCCGACGTGGTGCTGGCCCTCCGGATGGACGCCTACACCGCGGGCGAGCGGGCCACCGGCATTCCGGTCGGACTCTACGCCGCCGGCGGCCTCGAGGCGCCGGTGTATCTCGACTGCGACTTCCTGCTCGGTCCCGAGGCGGCCCACCTCAATATTACCGGCGTCTCCGGACTCGCCACCAAGACCAGCGCCGTCGAGTTCCTGCTGGGCAGCATCTTCCAGACGTTTCCCCGGCACAAGGGAAGCGTGGCGGCGCTCTGCTTTAATGTCAAAGGCCCCGATCTCTGTTTCCTCGATCAGCCGGCGGCGCTGACCGAGGAGGATCGGCGCCAGTACGCCCGGCTCGGTCTCCATCCCGAGGCGTTCCGCGACGCCCACTACTATGCCCCCTTCAAGGCCGACGGCGTCAACCTCAACACCCTTCGCACCCACGAGAGCCTCTCGGCCAACACCCATCCGCTCGTCTGGGGCCTGCGCGAGGTGCTCGATTACGCCGAGGTGGTGCTCAACCGGGACGACGTGGATGCCAAGGCCGATGCGTTCATCGATTTCCTGGCCGAGCGGGTGGTCGGCCGCCAGTACCAGGACGATTTGCTGCGCGGTAAGCCGTTTCAGGTCCAGAGCTTCGCCGACCTAGAGGAGTTTTTCCGGGCCATCTTCGATTTCATGGAGGCGCTGGGGAAGGGGGGGGAGGTGTGGAAGACGCACCATCTGGCCACCATCCGGAAGATCCGCAACCGGCTGAGCAACATCTCCACCCGGTCCAAGGGTCTGGTGACCGATGACGGCGTGGCCCACGATCTCCCCTGGGGGGCCTTTGCCGATCGGAGCGTCCACGTGGTGGACGTGGCCGGACTCGACCCGCTGGCCCAGGACCTGGTCTTCGCCCGGATCGTCTCCAAGCTGCGCGAGCACCTCGAGCGGCGGGACCTCGGCGTGGACCACGTCGTGGTCTTCGTGGACGAGCTCAACAAGTATGCGCCCGCCGAAGGCGCCGACACCTACGTCCGGAAGATGCTGCTCGACCTGTCCGAGCGCGGCCGCTATCTCGGCCTGGTGCTGTTCTCGGCCCAGCAGTTCCGCTCCCAGGTCCAGCGCCGGGTGGTGGGAAACGCAGGCACCGCCGTGTTCGGCCGGATGGACATGGACGAGCTGGCCATGCCGGCCTACGCCACCCTGTCCCCGGCCACCAAGATCAAGCTCGCCACCCTGCCCAAGGGTGAGCTGATGGTCCGCCACCCCCACTTCACCCAGCCGATCTTCGTCCGTTTCCCCCGGCCGGCCGTGCTCGGCAGCCGCGAGGGAATCGAGCGGTTTCCCCCGGCGGCGGAGCTGCCGTTCCCCGACGCGGTGGCCCGGCAGCTCCGCGCGCTCGACCGGCGGGTCGCGGCCGACGCGGTCCGGGCGCTGATCGACGGCCGCCGGGAGGAGGATGTCCGGCGGGCGCTGGGCGCCACCAGGCGCGAGCGGCCGGACGACGTGCTCGCTTTCTTCACGGCCTGCCTCGGCCGCCGGGTCAACGCGGAGGT
>JBBRGH010000204.1:0-6161 GCA_038240915.1 Gemmatimonadales bacterium
ATCATCATGGTCATCATCCTGATCGCCGAGTTCATCGCCGAGCTCAATACGGAGCGAGCGCGGGCCTCGATCAGGGCCCTGATCGGATCGGTTCCGCAGGCCGCCCTGGTGCGACGCGCAGGCCGGGAGGAAACCGTGCCCGTGGCCGATCTCCGGATCGGCGACGTTGTGATCGTCCGCGCCGGCGAGAAGATCCCGGTGGATGGCACGGTGAGCGGCGGCCAGGCTTCGGTCGATCAGGCTCCGATCACCGGTGAGAGTGTTCCCCAGGAAAAGCTGCCGGGTGCAACGGTGTTCGCCGGCACAGTGGTCGAGCTGGGAGCCCTCGACATCGAGACACAAAAGGTCGGGGGCGACACGATGTTCGCCCCGATCGTGGCCCTCGTCGAGACGGCCGAGGACCAGCAGGCCCCGGTGCAGCGGCTCGCTGACAAGGTCGCGGCGTGGTTGATCCCGGTCGTGCTCATCTTTCTCGTCGCGGTGTATCTCGTCACCCACGACCTGCGGATGATCATCACGCTGCTCATCTTCACGTCCCCCGCCGAGCTCGGGCTCGCGACGCCGCTGGTGATGATCTCGGCTATCGCCCGGGCCGCCCGGTCCGGCATCCTGCTCAAGGGCGGAATTTTTCTGGAGCAGCTGGCCAAGGTCGACGTGATAGCCTTCGACAAGACTGGCACCCTTACGTTCGGACGTCCCGAGGTGGTCCTCGTAGAGCTGTTCGAGGGCGGTGGCAGCGAGACCGAGCTGCTGCGGCTGGCTGCGGGGGCGGAGCGCCGCTCCAGCCACCCGGTGGCGAAGGCGGTGGTGACCCGGGCCCAGGAAATGGGTCTCGATGTCCCAGAACCAAGCGACTTCGAGGTGATCCGCGGTCGGGGAGTCCGCGCGGTACTCGATGGCCAGACGGTGTTTGCGGGCAATGCTGCCCTGCTGACCGAGAACGGGATCTCGGTCCCAACCCTGGATCCTGACGAGGCCCGCACAGTCGTCTACCTCGCGGCCGGCGGCCGGGCGCTCGGCGTCCTCCATCTCGCCGACCGCGTGCGCCCCGATGCCAAGGCGGCGCTCGCCCGGCTGAAGGCCTCTGGCATCAAGCGGACGATCATGTTGACCGGTGACAATGCAGCCATCGCCAATCGGATCGGCGCAGAGCTGGGTGTGGACAGCGTGGAATCCGAGCTCCTGCCCGACGCCAAGGTGGAGATGATCAAGCGGCTCCAGGCGGAACATCACTTGGTGGCCATGGTAGGCGACGGCATCAACGACGCGCCGGCACTGGCTGCCGCCGACGTCGGGATCGCGATGGGCGTCGCTGGAACGCAGGCGGCGATCGAGGCCGCGGACGTGGCGCTCATGACCGACGACATCGGAAAGATCGTGGAGGCCCGAGCCATCGCGGCGCGGGCCTACCGAACGATCAAGGAAAACCTGTTGGTCGGGGTCGGAGTCGTGCACGTCCTGGGGATTCTCGCCGCCTTGTTCCGCCTCATCGGGCCGGTCCAGGCGGCGATCATTCACCTCGGCCCGGATATCCTTGTCTTTCTCAACTCGGTGAAGCTTCTCCGAGTCCGACTCGACACCGGTGACGGCCCGGCTGCGCCGACGCGTGAGGGGCAGGCGGCCGCCACCCCGTGATCGCTCGCGCGCCGCCGCCGATGAGGTGCCTTCTAGGAATGAAGATCGGAATCGCCATCATGGGGCTGAGCGGTCGCCGCCCGCCTGTCGATGTACGACCGGCGCAAAAAGATTACCGAGGCGTTTCGTGTCCTCAAGCCGGGCGGGCCGTTTGCGGTGTCCGACGTGGTGGTCCGGGGCGAGGTCCCGGCCGAAGTTCGATCGAGCATGGAGCTCTGGGTTGGCTGCGTCGCTGGGACCCTCACCGAGCAGGACTTCCACTCGCTCCTTTGGGAGGCTGGCTTCGAACAGATCGGGATCGAGCCGACCCGCATCTATGAATCTGAGGATGCCAGAGCCTTCCTCTCGGGCAGCGGGCTAGACACCGAGGCACTGGCTCAGGTGGTTGGAGGCCGGGTGCAAATCCGACAGATCGGGAATGGCGTCCACCGGCATCGACCGGACGTACAGGGCGCCTGCCACCAGCAGCGCCAGGGCGAAGGCCGCGACCAGTCCCCGGCGCGAGAGGAACCAGGCAATCAGGCTCGCGATCATGGCTTCGTCTCCGTGGGCTGCATGCCGTTCATCTTTATGCCCTTCATCCCCCCCTGCGCCGACTCTCCGCCCATCTGCACGCCGCCCATGTTGAGCCCCATGCCCATCTGCAGCATCAAACCCTGCATAGCGGCGCCGAGGTTGGACTCCGAATCGAGCAGGTAGGTCGCCGACGCGATCACCTCGTCGCCCGGCTTGACTCCCTGCACGACCTCGACCATCGAGTCGCCATGGACGCCGACTTGCACCGGGCGCGGGCTGTCAGCGCCTGGTCCCCAGGCCGCCGCGCGGAAAGATATTCCTCGTGCGCGCTCACCAGTTCCGGCGAGTAGAGGGCCAGGAGCGGCTCGCCCTTCCGAACGGGCTTGCCCATGTAGTCGGCGTACAACTGCTCGACCCAGCCCATCACCCGGGCGCTCACGTACTGGCGCCGCGGCTTCCCGTAGGCGAGCATGCCCGCGACCCGCGTCTCCCGGCCGAGCGGCCGCACCGCGGCCCGGGCGAAGGTGATGCCTAGACGGCCTGCGCCGGCTCGGTCCACGGGGACGGCGGCTCCTGCGGTTGCGCTGTCCCTGGAGCCGCGTTCCATGCCCTCCATCGATGCCATCCCCTTCATCCCGGGCATGCCCTCCATGCCCTGTTTCCCCATGCCTTCCATGCGGCCCGTGTCCTGGCCGGATGTGTTCGCCTTCTTGCTGCGTCGTGAGCAGACGGAGCCGGGTCTCGCCGCTCGCAATTACTCCGCGCACCGCCGCCACTCGTCCGCGCAGTGCTGCATCATGGCATCCCCATCAGCCACGCGTTCGCAGCTCTCAGCACAGAGGCGGCAGACTTCGGCACGTACGCCGCACGTGCGACCATGGATCGGCGAGACACGAAGCATGAAGTCCGCGCACGTGGCGCAGATCTGGGCGCAATAGAGTAGCAGGCCGCTTTACTGCCCCTAAAGCTGTTAGTATCCTTCAATAAGTCAGATTCCTCTCGTTCACAGGAGCTGCCGTGAAGCGCCCGCCGAAACGACCCCGCACCCCGGAAGATGATCTGCGCCTGCAGGACACGGTGCGGCTGTCAGCGGAGGGGTTAGCCAAGGTGCTGGGGGACCTGGAGGCTCGCGTCATGCGCGCAGTCTGGCAGTTGGCGGAACCAGTGCCGGCCCGGGCGGTACACGGCTTGGTCGCGAAAGAGCATCGTGTCGCTGTCCTCACGGTGGTGACAGTGCTGAACAAGCTGGTCGTCAAGGGTCTCCTGAAACGAGAGAAGCGCGACGACCTGTTGCATTATGAGGCGCGCATGACGGAGGATGCGTTCATGGCGCACGCGTCCCGCCGGGTTGTCGAGGGGATTCTTGCCCTCGGCTCGCAGGCTGTGGCCGCCTCGCTGGTGGACGTGCTGGCCGAGGCGAGTCCGCAACAGCTGGCCGAGCTGGGGCGGTTGGTCCAGGCGCGGCTCAAGGACCAGGAGCGGAAGTGAGTCGTAGCAGTTTGAGCGGCCTTACGGCGACTCTGACCCTCCGGGAACAGTCCCACCGGCGCGCCGTGCTGTGGGCCATTGCCTCGCTGTTGATCCTGAGTACCAGTCCGGTATTCGCGCACCACCTGGCTCTCGGGGCACACACGCTCCGCGGAGGCGCGGATCATCTCGGCGCCATCTGCCTCACGGCCCTCCACCTGCTGCTCGCACCGGTGCACTATGCCTTCCACATCCTCCTGGCCATCGGTCTGGCGTATGGAGTCTGGGACCGGTGGCACGCATGGCGCTCGGGCGTTCGAGCACTCGGCGCGCTAGAGGCGGCGGTTCCAAGCCCGGAGGATGACTTCTGGGAGGCAGCCCAGGAAGCTGGCCTAGACCCCTGCCGGCTTCGCCTGGTGTCGAGGTTGCCCAGCCCTGCGCTCACGGTCGGAGTCGTTCGCCCGGTGGTCTACGTCGCCCGGGAGCTGGCGGACGAGCTGACACGTGACGAGCTGATCGCGGTCCTCGCCCACGAAGGTGCGCATCTTATTCGCCGTGATCCGCTGCGACTTTCGGTGTTGCGATTCCTCGCATGCACGCTCTTCTGGATCCCGGCCCTCCGCCGTCTCGCCGACGACATGGCCGATGAGGCGGAGATCCTGGCCGACGACCGGGCGGCGTGCGGACGCCCCCTCGTGCTCGCGACCGCCATTCTCACATTGGCGCAGCGTCACTCCGCGCACCTTGCCGAGGATGTTACAATCCCATCCGCGGGATTCTGCCACGCCCATCTGCTGGACCGCCGGGTGCGCCGCCTTGCGGGTCAGCCTGTCCCGGCCCGCACTCATCTCACTCGCCGATCCGTCGTCGGAGCCTTCGTCGCGCTCTCTCTGGTGTGGACCTCGGGGCTGCTGATGGCTCACCCTCTCCCTTTCACGCTCGCTTCTGCTCACCACTCGCACTGCGAGCACCGCGGCGAGTCGGCCATCCGCCATCTGTTCTGTCTGGGTGGTCCCTTCTCGCGGCTGGCCGCGAGTGCCCGCACAGCACTGAGCGCGCCCCGCTGTCCTTCCACGTCTGAACAGTCGACACGTCGGCCGGCCGGTACCCCCGATTCTCGTCCGTGACAGACTCCCACAGGTTCCACCATCTTGGCTTCTCTAGAGAGGAACCGGAGGGCGCGTCCCGGCGTTGTCCGGCGTTGTAGCGGGTGGATCAGAGCCTCAAGGGAGTAGACCTCGAAACGGACCTAGCGTCCGGAGTGCGGCCTCTCTATTTTACGCTGCATAAAGCGCCCTGCAGGTCACCCGTTTCTCTCGAGGACACAGCGTCGACGCTAAGGAACCCTAGAGCATGACCGAATCCCGTTCCACCGCGAAAGGGCTCCCGCACCTGTGGCCCGGCTCGCTCGCTTTCGCGTGGCTCGTGTTGATCTCCGGAATGGCGCGACCGGTCGCGGCGCAAACCGATTTCTACAACACCGACAAGGGTCGGCCGATGATGGAGCACATCCCTGCGGAGCATCGTGACTCGGTGGAGCGGATGAGAGGCGAACCGCCCGCCGATCGAGAGCACCATGACTCCTCGAGTGACGTCGGCACGCCGGCGCACAAATCCCCAGCGGCCAAGTCCCCCGGCAGGACCCCGCCCGTGCAGGAGCAGCCGATGGACTCGATGCCCGGCATGGATCACGGCCGCATGTTCCCGACCGGCAAGCCCTGATGCACGCGAAGACTTCTCTCCTTGCAGCAGTCATCGTGGGGCTCTGGGGGCCGTCCACGGCCAACGCGCAGGCCTCGGCCGCCTCGGGTCCCGACCAACCGATCACGCTCAAGGACGCAATGAGTCGGGCGCTCTCCAATAACCTGGATCTCCGGGTCAGCCGCGCCGACACCGGCTTCGCCCAGGCTGAGCTGGTCGGCTCCCGCCTGCGCCCAAACCCCAGTTTGGCGGTGGAGTACCTGACCACCCGCGACGGACGGGCGTCGTTGACCCAGGACCTGCAGCTCTGGGGCGTCCGCGGATACCGGATCCGCGCGGCTAGGTGTAGTTGATGAAGACGTTGTTCACCGGCACGCCGCCAGTCGTTGAGCTGGGGTGGTGACACCGAGCGCCGTATGGGGGCGCTCTCGATGGTAATAGCGCAGCCACTCGGGGAGCATCATCGCGCGCTGCCGGGAGGAGCGATAGGCCGCCGCGTAGGCCCACCGCGCCAGGCAGGTCCGGATGAAGCGCTCCGCCTTCCCATTGGTCTGCGGTCGATAGGGCCGGGTCCAGACGTGCCGGATCTTGAGCTGCCGGCGCAGGGCCTGAAATCGATGACTGCGATAGCCGCCGCCATTGTCCGTCATCAGCGCCCGCCAGGTGATGCCCTGGCGGGCAAACCAGGCCGCCGCCTGGGCCAGGAAGGCCGCCGTGCTCACGGCCGTTTCGTCGGGGAAAAGCGCGGCATAGGCCAGCCGGGTGGCATCGTCGATGGCCACGTGCAGGTACTCCCGGCCGATGCCCCGCACCCGGGTCCGCCGGTCCCCGTGGATGCGATG
>JBBRGH010000205.1:0-6143 GCA_038240915.1 Gemmatimonadales bacterium
GAGTGCGCGAGAGTTGCCGGTCACGGCGCCGGCGAAGACACCGCCGGTGAAGAAGCCGTAAGTAGTTGGGCGTGGTGGCCGAGTGGTTTAAGGCAGCGGTCTTGAAAACCGCCAAGGGGGAAACTCCTTCGTGAGTTCGAATCTCACCCACGCCGCTCTCTCCTCCGCGAAGCGAAGCGGCCGGCGCGTTACCGGCGCCGGCCGAACCCCTCCCATTCCCGCCGCAGCCCTTCCGCCATTGCCGCCGGGATGGGCACCTCTCCGTAAAGCTCCGCCGTGGGTCCACCCGGCGGCATACCCAGCCGTCGCCGTCCCTCCGCCACTGGCAGATCCCACAGATCATCCACCGACATCGTGAACAGGTTGGTGAGCCGGGTCCGACGGGCGTAGTCATAGGCCCGGTTGAACAGCCCGAGCCGGATACCGCGATAGACCTGCCCGAACGGTGCGATCCGGCGCGCGCACTCCACGAACGCGCCGCCGTAGAACAACACCCAGCCCACGGCCCGTGGCGTGCCACGGGAGGCGAAATAGAACCCCTGCTCTACTGCCTCGCCCGCCAGCAACACCAGCGGCGGCTCGTCGTGGGTGAAGGTCGTGCCGGTCAGCACGTGCGACGCATCGTGCACCCGGTAGATCTGCTCGGGCGGACGGCGGCCGTTGATCAGCCGGCGGAAGACCTTGAGAAACGCGGGCTTGGCCGGGATCGGCAGGCCGACGTAGCCGTTCACGTCGCGGAAGCGCTGGACCGCTGCACCCAGCGTGATGGTCTCCCGGTCGCGCTCCCAGTCGTAGTCCGACGTCAGGAGATCGCGCGCCGTCACCGCGCCCCGCGCGCCGCGGGTGGCCTCCATCACGCCCTGGCTCATACGGCGTGGCGCATCAGGACGCTGGCGCCCGGCCGGGCCTCGTCGAGCTCCGCCTCGAGGTCCGCGGTGCTCCGGCCCCCGATGTATCGCCGGTACCAGACTTCGGCGCTGAGGAGGAGCCAGATCCGGTTGCCGTGATCCCGGTGGCGCACCAGATGTTCGTCGACCAGCCGGCGCACGGTGGGGCCTTCGAGGTAGCCATCGCGAACCAGCTCGCTGGTATTGAGCAGCGCCGGCGCCAGGGTCCGGACCTCCTCGTCCATGATGTACATGAGCGGCGAGGCGAAGCCCTGCTTCTTCCGGTCCAGCACCTCGCGCGGGAGGTAGCGCTCGCCCAACCGGCGCTCGAGGTGGCGCAGCCGGCGGCCCCGGACCTTGTGACGGACCGGCACCCGGGCCATGAACTCTGCGAACCGCGGATCGAGGAACGGCGAGCGCGACTCGAGGCTGTACGCCATGGTGGCCCGGTCGAGGATCATCAGCGACTGGCCCGGCAGCCGCGACATCAGGTCGACATACATCATCCGGTCCACCGGATCGTCGGCCTGCTTGCTCGAGTACAGGTTCAGCAGGCACGACTCGGGCCGACGGCCCGACAGCCGGGCGCGGTATTCGGGCGTGTACAACTCCGCCCGGCGCGCCTCGTTGAACCAGAAGTACTGCATGCTCTCGGCGTAGCGCTCGCCCCCGGTCTTCCGGGCCATCAGGTCCACCCAGCGGAGCTGGTGGGTCAGGCTCTTGAAGGTGAACTGGTCCGGCAGCCGGTCGAGCACCTGGCCCGAGATCAGGTCGCGGACCACCTCGGGCACCGCGCGGTAGGCGTCCAGCCACCGCTCCGCCGCGTAGCGATCGTAGCCGCCGAACAGCTCGTCGCCGCCGTCGCCGCCGAGGACCACCTTGACCTCGCGCGACGTCATCCGCGACAGGTGCAGCAGGCAGATCGACAGCGGATCCGCCGGCTCATCTAGCGCCGAGATCAGCCGGGGCAGATCCGCGCCCACCGACGGCGTGACCTCCTCGGCGAAGTGGCGGGTGCCGTAGCGGCGGGCCATCGCCGCGGCGGCGGGCAGCTCGTTGAGGTCCCGATAGGGAATGCCCATCGAGAACGTCCGGAGCTCGGAGCCCAGCACCTTCACGGCATAGGCGGCCACCAGGGTCGAGTCGAGGCCGCCGCTCAGAAACGCCCCCACGGGGACGTCGCTGGTGAGGTGGATCGCCACCGTCTCGCTCAGCAGCTGGTCCACTTCCTCCAGGATGTCATCCTCCGTGCCGGCCAGCTTGGGGCCGAAATTGAGGTCCCAGTACCGGCTCACCAGCGAGGTGCCGTTCTCCCACACCAGGTAGTGCGCCGGCGGCAGCGCGCGGATATTCTGATAGAACGTGTCCGGCGCCTGGACGAAGCGGAGGGTCAGGTACTGGTCCAGCGCATGGGGCGACATCTGCGCCAGGCTGGGGTCGTGGGCCAGGAGCGCCTTGATCTCGGAGGCGAACGTGATCCGGCCGCCCTGCTCGGTATAGAACAGGGGCTTCTGGCCGAAATGGTCCCGCGCCAGCAGCAGGCGGCGGCGGCGGCTGTCCCACAGGGCGAAGGCGAACATGCCGCGCAGCCGCTCGAACATCCGCTCGCCGTGGTCCTCGTACAGGTGGACCAGGACTTCGGTGTCCGTCCGGGTGCGAAACTGGTGCCCGGCCGATGCCAGCTCCCGGTGGAGGGCCTCGTGATTGTAGATCTCGCCGTTGAAGACGATCAGTACGCTGCCGTCTTCATTGGTAATCGGCTGGTGGCCGCCCGCCAGGTCGATGATGCTGAGCCGGCGCATGCCCAGGCCGATGCCGCCATCGACGTAGGTGCCCCAGTCGTCCGGGCCCCGATGACGGATGGCGTCGCACATCCGGCCCACTTCGGCCTCGGCCACGTGGCCGGGCCCGGCTGTTCCTACGATGCCGCACATATCAGGCGGCCTTCCTTCCCCAGGTGACCATCATGTAGCCCTCTGAAAAGGGGATCAGACGGTCCAGCATGGTCCAGGCACGGAGCGCCGGGTAGACGGCGGAGTACAGCTTGTAGGCCGTCCCCACCTTGTTGAGGGCGTCGGCCGACATCGGGGCGGTGTCGCCGTGGAAGTCCTGCTCCTTCGTGTCCTTCGTCTGCATCGCCTTCCGGTGGTAGGCGTAGTTCAGCAGGTCCTCGAGCGACTCGGTGAAGAACCGGCAGTACGTCTCCTGCCCCTGCACCCGGATGCCGTGGCGCTCCATGAGCGCGCGGGCCGCGGCCCGGGGATAGCCGTCCCGGGCGTGCCCGAAGCCCTCCTGGTCGGCGGTGAAGCCCAGCAGCCGCTTGAGGGCATACCCGGGCCGGCCGGGATCGCCCTTCGGCGCCATGAACACGAAGTCGCCGCCGGGCTTGAGCACCCGCACCATCTCGGCGAAAAAGGTCTCGTCGTCCTTGATGTGCTCGAGGAAGTTGACCGCCGCCACCAGGTCGAACGAGCCGGTGGCGAAGGGCAGCTGCCGTTCGCCCACCTGAAGCACCCGATCGTGGACCAGCTGCCGGGCCGAGCGGACGTGATCCCGCTCGAAATCGGCGCTGACCCAGGTCCCGCCCCGCTCGCGCAGGAAATGCGAGGTCAGTCCCGTCCCGCAGCCCAGTTCCAGGCAGAACTTCCCCTGCACCGCCGGCAGGTGGCCCAGCATGGCGTCCACCGTCTGCCGCTTTTTCAAGGATCGGCGGAACAGCTGGAGCTGCCAGGGCTCGGTCACGACCTTGTCTCCCTCGGCCGGCGATTCGATCGTCACAGTGGAAGTGCCCAATGTAGATACCGTTCCGGTCAGGGGTCGTGATTCAGCGCACACGGTCCGGCGGGATTCAGGCCAGGGCGCCGGAGCGCCGGTAATCCTCGGCCGTGCGCCGCACCCCGTCCGCCAGCTCGACCTGCGGGGCCCAGCCGAGCACCCGGCGCGCGTGGGTGGTATCGAACGCCGAATCGCTGGTGAAGAAGTCCATCCGCCGCCGGTAGATCGGCGGGTCGACATGGAGCGCCTGGCACACATCCTCCACCACCGCCGCGGTGGCCAGCATCGGCGCGAGCGGCAGCCGGACGCCGAACCGCCTGCTGCCGGTGGCCTGGCGGACCTCCTCGATGAGGTCGGCCAGGGTGCAGGGGCGCGGACCCGCCACGATCATGGCCTCGCCGGCCGCCTCCGGCCGCTGGCAGGCCGCGAAGAAGGCCGCGACGACATCGTCCACATAGACCATGTGGCGTCGGCCCTCACCCCGCCCGAACAGCGGGAACCGCCCCCGGCTCACCCCCCGGAACAGCTTCAGCAGCCGCTGGTCGCGCGGGCCGTAGACGTCGGCCGGCCGGAGAATCGAGAACGGCACCGACGCCAGCGGCGCCTGCTCCCGCACCATCTGTTCGGCGGCCACCTTGGTCCGCTCGTAGATGTTGCCCGGCCGGAGCGGGCTCTCCTCGGTGGTAATCCCCGGGGCCCGGTGGCCGTAAATACCGATCGTCCCGCAATAGACGAACCGCTGCACCCGGGCCGTCCCCGCCGCCGTCAGCAGGCGCTGGGTGCCCTCGAGGTTTACCCGCTCGAAGAACTCGTCGCTCTTGCCGCCCTCGCGCATGGCCACGGCGAGATGGAACACATGGGTGGCGCCCCGGCCCGCCCGCTGGAACAGTTCCGCGTCGGTTATGCTGCCGGGAATGATCTCGACGCCCTGCCGAGCCAGCAGCTCGGCGTTGGCCTGCTCCTCGGGCCGGTCACTCAACCCCAGCACCACCACTTCCGCGCCCCGCCGACGCCCTTCCTCCGCCAGGTGGGAGCCGATGAACCCGGTGCCCCCGGTGACCAGCAGTTTCATGCGTACCGGTCGGACAGGGCGGCGAGGATGCGCTCGCTGGCCCGGCCGTCCCCGTACGGATTGACTGCATTTGCCATCCGGGCGTATGCCTCGGGGGAGGTAAGCAGCTCGGTCGCGGCCGCGACGATCCGGGCTTGGTCCGTCCCCACCACCATCGCCGTCCCGGCGGTCACACCCTCCGGCCGCTCGGTCACCTCGCGGAGGACCAGCACCGGCTTGCCCAGCGAGGGCGCCTCTTCCTGGACGCCGCCGCTGTCGGTCAGCACCAGGTCGGCCCGGGCCATCAGGTGGACGAACTCGAGATAGTCCACCGGCGGGATCAGGTGCATCCCGGGCAGATCGCAGAGCAACTCCTCAACGGTGCGCTTGACCTCCGGATTCGGATGCACCGGCAGCACGAACTGGAGCTCAGGAAAGCGCTGCGAGAGCTCGCGGATGGCCGCGCAGGTGGAGCGGAGCGGCCCCCCGAAGCTCTCCCGTCGGTGCGTCGTCACCAGCACCACCCGACGGGCCGGATCGAGCCCGGCCAGGGCCGGAGTCCGGAACCGGTAGTTCGGCCGCACCGTCTGCAGCAACGCGTCGATCACCGTGTTCCCCGTCAGGAACACGTCGCCGGCCGGAATGGCTTCGGCCAGGAGCGACTCGCGCGCGGCGGGCGTGGGCGCGAAGTGGAGCGCCGCAATCCGGGTGGTGAGGACCCGGTTCATCTCCTCGGGGAACGGCTGCCAGCGATCGCCGGTCCGAAGGCCGGCCTCGATGTGACCGGTGGGCACTCGCTCGAGGAAGGCGGCAAAGGTGGCGGCGAACGTGGTCGTGGTATCGCCCTGCACCAGCACCACGTCGGGTCGGACCTTGCGGAGCAACGGCGGCAGCCGGTCCAGGATGCCGGCCGCGATGCCCGCCGGCGACTGGCCGGGCACCATCAGGTCGAGATCGACGTCAGCCGAGAGCTGGAACACCTCGAGCACCTGATCCAGCATGCTCCGGTGCTGCGCGCTGACGCACACCATGCTTTCGAACCGGTCGGGCGCGGCGCGAAGGGCCCGCACCACCGGGGCCATCTTGATCGCCTCCGGACGGGTGCCGAAGACGCTGAGGACGCGAATCATCGAGTGGGCGCTGTCGCCTGCAAGCGCTCCGCCATCGTCTGCATCGTGACGAACCGGAAGTCCCGCTCCAGCACCCGGGCAAAGACCTTGCGGAGCACGGCCTCGCGCACACCTTCATAGCACGGGTGCCCGTAGAGGATCACCTCGTCGTTGGCGTCGAGGTGCTCGTCCAGCAGCCGCAGCATCTCCGCCTCCGGCGTGGCCTTGGCGCCGTGATACTCGAGGAACGGAATGGTCCGCGGACCCGACAGCGTCACCGGGATGGTCCAGTGCGACAGGGTCTGCCCATCGGCCTCGGCC
>JBBRGH010000206.1:0-6137 GCA_038240915.1 Gemmatimonadales bacterium
AGGCGAGATTCGGCAGGCCGATGCCGACGAAGACCACTTCCCCGTCGCCCAGCTCCCGCGCCGCCACCGCGGCCATCATCTCGGCCGGCGTGTAGCCGGTTGGGGCCGCGGCCTCAGAACCCATAGTTGACCCCGGCACACACCCGCGCGTCGGCCCGGAGGCGGTCCAGCCCGCCGCACCGCGCCGCGTACGCCGCGCGGTCCGGCACGCCGTAGACGAACTCCTCCAGGTAGCGGGCGAGCGCGGCCGGATCGCGCGAGATCGCCTCCCACTGCATGTAGAACTCGTTGTCGCGGTCGTAGTAGCCCTGCGCGTAGGACGGATGCGCACCCCAGGGCTCGACCACCACGGCGTCCACCGCGATCCCGGGGATCAGCGTCCGATTGGGATCGGCGCGGATGACGCGCTCGTCCACCAGCTCCTCGACCACGACGATCACCCGGGTCGACGCGAACGCCGCCTCCTTCTGGACGCCGAGCAGGCCCCAGATCTGGCTGTTCCCCTGGGCGTCGGCCCGCTGGGCATGGACGATGGTCACGTCGGGGTTGAGCGCGGGCACGGTGGCCAGGCGCTCGCCGGTGTAGGGGCAGTCCACCGTGGCGATCCGCGGATTGGCGGCCGGGAGGTCGGTGCCCATGTAGTTCCGCATCGGCCAGAACGGGAGCCGGGCGGCGCCCGCGCTGAGCCGGCCCACCATGCCGAAGTGGGAGTACTCCTCGAGCTCGAGCGGCCCACCGCCCTTCCCCTCGACGGCGCGCCGGAAGGCGTGGAGCGAGCCCGCGCCCGGGTTGCCGGCCCAGGAGAAGACCAGCTTCCGGGCGCAGCCGGCCGCGATCATCTGGTCGTAGATCAGATCCGGCGTGAGCCGGCAGAGCACGAGATCCCGCCGCCGCTGGCGGATGATCTCGTGGCCGGCGGCAAAGCAGATCAGGTGGGTGAAGCCCTCGATCACCACCGTGTCGCCATCGTGCACGTGGGCCGCAATGGCGTCCCGCATGGTGGTGACCTTCGAAGCCGCGCTCAAGCGATCTCGCTCAACCGGGCGTCGATCATGGCCAGGGCAGTGTCGATATCGTCCGCGCCCACCACCAGCGGGGGAGCCAGCCGGAGGGTGCTCTTCCCGGCGCCGAGCAGCAGCAGGCCGCGCTGGAAGGCGCCCTGGACCAGCTGCTCCACGATGTCGGGCGCGGGCTCCCGGGTGGCGCGGTCTTTCACGAACTCGACGCCCACCATCAGCCCGACGCCGCGGACGTCGCCGATGCAGCGATGCTGCTCGGCCAGCGTCCGGCACCCGGCCATCAGCCGCTCGCCCATCGCCGCGGCGTTGGCCATCAGGCCACCCTCGACCAGGTCGAGCGTCGCCAGCGCGGCGGCGCAGCAGACCGGATTGCCCCCGAAGGTCGAGCCGTGGGAGCCGCTCTCCCACTTGGTGATGGACTCCTTGGCGATCAGCGCCCCGATCGGCATTCCCGAGCCCAGGCCCTTGGCCGTGAGCAGGATGTCGGGCTCGACTCCCTCGTGGTCGCAGGCCCACATCTTCCCGGTCCGGCCGACCCCCGACTGGACCTCGTCGGCCACCAGCAGGATGCCGTACTGGTCGCAGATGGCGCGGAGATCACCGAGCCAGCCGGGCGGCGGTACGATGTAGCCGCCCTCGCCCTGGATCGGCTCGACGAAGATGGCGGCCACGTCGTGCGGGTCGAGGTGCCGGGCGAACAAGTCCTGCTCCAGCACCTCGAGGCAGCCCCGGGTGCAGGCCGGCTTGTCGCCGCACCACTGGCAGCGGTAGCGGTAGGCATACTGGATGTGGTGTACGTCCGGCAGCAGCGGCCCGAAGCCGGCGTGCTGCCGCGCCTTGCTGCTGGTCAGGCTGACGGCGCCGGTGGTGCGGCCGTGGAAGGCGCCCCGGAAGGCGATGATCGCCGTCCGCCGGGTGGCGTAGCGGGCCAGCTTGATGGCGCCTTCGGTCGCTTCGGTGCCGGAGTTGGTGAGGAAGACCCGCTTCTTGCTCGGGCCCGGCGCGATCCGCGCCAGCCGCTCGCACAGGTCGGCCATGCCGACGTAATAGAAGTCGGAGCCGCAGATGTGGAGGAACCGGTCGGCCGCGTCCTTCACCGCGGCCACCACCTTGGGGTGGCCGTACCCGGTGGACGAGACGGCGATGCCGGCCATGAAATCGAGGTAGCGGTTCCCATCCACGTCCTCGACCATCACCCCCTGCCCGCGCGCCACCACCAGCGGGTATTCCTTGATGTAGCAGGTGGAGGTCCAACGCTCGTCCTGCTCGACGACGGCGCGGGCCTTGGGGCCCGGCGGGGGAACCACGATCCTGGGATAGTCGGCCACTGCGGCTCCGTGGAACGGGTGGAGAGACCTCGGCGTGATCCTTGGTCTCAGGAGGACGCCGGCGGGGAGTTCTCGATCACGGTCCGGCTCTGCTCCCGGGTGAACTGAGCGACGTAGAACGGCCCGCACCCGCCCTTCCCGGTGGACCCCGACCCCTTCCACCCGCAGAACGGCTGCGCCCCTGGCCATGCGCCGGTCGTCGCACCGGTCCGCTTATTGGCATAGCAGACCCCGGCCTCGATCTCGTCGAAGAAGCGCTCGACCTCCGCCGGATCGGCTGAGAAGATGCCGGCGGTGAGGCCGTACTCCACCTGGTTCGCGTGCTCCAGCGCCTCGTCCAGACTCCGGACCTCGCCCACCGCCAGCACCGGCACGAACAGCTCTTCGCGGTAGAGCGAGCTCCCCAACGGCAGCAGCGCCACGGTCGGCGCCACGAAGTGCCCCCGGTCGAACACGCCGCCTTCGAGTCGCGCGCCCCCGTGCAGCACGACACCCTCCGCCTTCGCCTGCGCCACCGCCCGCTCGTAGCGGGCCACGGCGCGCTCGTTGATGACCGGCCCGAAGAAGATGTCGCGCTCGGTCGGGTCGCCCATCCGCATGGTGCGGGTGCGCTCGAGCAGCCGCTCGACGAACGGGGCCGCGACCTCGTGATGGACGTACACCCGGCTGGTGCCGCTGCACTTCTGGTTCTGGAGACTGAAAGCCGACCGCATCACTCCCTCGGCCGCGGCGTCGAGGTCGGCGCTGGGCATCACGATCGCCGCGTTCTTGCCGCCCAGCTCGAGCAGGCAGGGCTTGATCCAGCGGGCGTTGAGGCCGGCGTGGATCCGCATCCCGACCGCCTTGGAGCCCGTGAAGACGACGCCGTCGATTCCGGGATGCTGCCACAGCGCGTCGCCGATCGCCTCGCGATGGCCCACCAGCAGGTTGAACACCCCGTCCGGCAGCCCCGCGTCCCGATAGATCTCGTACAGGCGGAGGCCGGTCCACGGCGTGTCCTCGGCCGGCTTGTAGACCACCGCATTGCCCGCCGCGAGCGCGGCCGAGGACATCCCGGCCGACAGCGCCAGTGGGAAGTTGAACGGCGCGATACAGGCGAACACCCCATAGGGCCGGAGGAGGTCGGTGTTTCGTTCGACCGCGGTGATCCGCCCCATCGGCCGGACGAAGCCATCGGCCTCCTCTACCTGCCCGCAGTAGTAGTCGATCAGGTCGGCCGACTCCTCGGCGTCGCCCATGGCCTCGAGCCGGCTCTTACCGACCTCGAGGCTCATCACCGCGGCCAGCTCGTACTTCCGGTCCCGGATCAGGGCTGCCGCCCGCCGGAGCCCCGCCAGGCGCTCGCGCCAAGAGAGCCGGGCCCAGCCGCGCTGCGCCGCCTTCGCCGCCAGCACGGCCGCGTCCACATCTGCCGGCCCCGCCACGGCGAAGCGGCCGAGCACCAGGCTGGTGTCGATCGGCGAGCGGTCCACCAGCGGCTCGCCGCCGTGGTCCACCGGCCGGCCGCCGACGTGGAAGGGGTGCCGCGCGCCGGCCGCCGCCCGCACCGACTCGAGGGCGACGTCGAAGCGGTGGTGGAACTCGTTCAGATCGCCGGAGGCGGAGGTGTAGGTGATCTTGGTGGGAGCGCTCATGCGACCGCTCCGATCCGGTCCACGGTGGTCCGGAGTGCCGCCCCGAACCGCTGCACGATGAGGTCCATCTCGTCCTCGGTGACGATAAACGGCGGGGCCAGCATGGCGAGGTCGCCGTTGACGCCGTCGGCTTGGCCCACGTTGGGCCAGACCACCAGGCCGGCCTCCAGCGCCGCGGCGGCGAAGGTCTCCGCGAAGCGGGCGGCCCGCGGAAACGGCGCCCGGGTGGCGGCGTCGGCTACGAACTCCACCCCGGCCAGGAGGCCCCGGCCCCGGACGTCGCCCACGCCGGGCAGCTCGCGGAGGGCGCCCAGCCGGGTGTGGAACCCCGGCGCCACCTCGGCGCAGCGCTCGATGAGGGCATGTTCGCGGAGATAGCGGAGCGTGGCGACGCCGGCCGCGCATAGCGTGGCGTGATGCGAGAACGTCTGGGCATGGAGCAGCGACCCCGATCCCCGCGCCAGCACCTCCGCCAGCCGCCGGGGCGCCACCACCGCCGAGAGCGGGACGTATCCGCCTGCGATACCCTTCCCCAGGATCATGATGTCCGGCACCACTCCGTACGGCTCGAGCGCCGACCAGGTGCCGGTCCGTCCGGCGCCGGTCAGGACCTCATCCGCCACCAGCAGGACGCCGTGGCGGTCGCAGGCCGCACGCACCCGAGGCCAGAACTCCGGCGCCGGCACCGAGGCACCGGTGGAGGAGCCGCCCACCGGCTCAGCCAGGACCGCCGCCACCGTGTCGGGCCCCGCCCGCAGCAGCGCCTCCTCGACGGCTTCGCCGCTGCAGGCGGGGCAGAGTGGCGCCGCCCCGTGGCAGGCGCAGCGATAGGCGTACGGGGCCGGCACCCGGATGAACTCCACCAGCCAGTCCTGGAAGTAGGTCTTGTAATGCTCCCGGGCCGAGGCGGAGAGCGCGAGAAGCGTGTTGCCGTGGTAGCCGGGGGTCAGGGCCAGGATCTTCCGCCGGCCCGGCTGACCCGCCTCGACCCAGTATTGCCGGGCCAGCTTGAGGGCGGCCTCGACGGCCTCGGATCCGCTGGCGAGAGGATAGACCAGCTCGAGATCGCCGGGCGAGCGCCGGGCGATCTCGGCCGCAAACTCCTCCACCGGATCGCTGGTGAAGGCCGTCCCGTTGACGTAGGCCAGCCGCTCGGCCTGCTGGCCCAGGGCCGCGGCGATCTCCCGGACGCCGTGGCCCAGGTTCACCACGAAGGCGCCGCCCGAGGCGTCCAGCCAGGCGCGCCCGTCGGCGTCGTACAGCCAGCAGCCCTCCCCGCGGACGATGCGCGGGTACGGCCGCGTCAGCTTCCGGTAGAACACGTGGGACGGCAGGGGGTCGTGGATGGTCATGGTCGTGGAGGCGGGGCCCGGACACGGTCCGTTCGGCCGCGCGCGGAATGTGGCCGGGTCCCGGGAGTGGCGCCAGGGGCGGGAACCTGCGCGGTCTGGCCCGCATTCTGCAGAATATGGCCTTCGGCGCTCCCCCCTGGGCGCAATTACGGCAACCTTTTCCCGCTGGTGGCCGCCCCATGCAATCGCATCTCGTCGTAGACGCGCTGAAAGATCAGCTCCTCCAGGTCCTGGACTGGTACCACCATGGCCCGCCGCGCTTCCATTGGGGCACCGTCATCCATCGCCGGAACGAACGCGGGCGCCTGCGGTTCGGCGCCATCACCCCGCAGGGCGAAAGCCTCCTCCTGAGCGAGCCCCTGCTGGAGAACCTGGCCGCGATGACCTGCTGGCTCGACGGTGCCGTCCGGGTCCGGCTGGAAAGCCGCCGGACCTGCAACCAGCACCCCTGGCTCGATGCCTTGGCGCGGCCGGATCGGCCACCGCTGGTAGATGCCATGTCCGTGTACTTCAATCCCGATTCGTCGCCCGAGGAAGTGATGGCCTTTCAGGCGATGGCCGGGGTGCTGACGCCCGCGAAATGCCCGACCGAGCTGTTCCTGCTGACCCGCGAGCGGCCGTCGGGGTGGCCGGCCTAAGGTCCGACACAGGGTTGCCGATCGCACGGGGGAAGTGAAAGGGGGCAGGCCTTACGGCCTGCCCCCTTTCCTTTCCTCTGGATGACGCGGGGGCGGCGAGCCGCCCCTTTGTCGGTTCAGCGCCGATCGCCCGGCCTCACTTGAGGAACAGCAGCGTCCGATAGCT
>JBBRGH010000207.1:0-6126 GCA_038240915.1 Gemmatimonadales bacterium
GGTGTTCCGGTATCGGGGCCGCAGCTGCGCCAGGTGGACCTCCTCGACCGGCTGGCGGGAAGTCGAGACCGACGTGGCGCCGCTGGAGCACCTCGGCCGGCTGCTCCGGCGCCACCCGCCGGTGGACGTGCCGGGCCTGCCGCGCTTCACCGGCGGCGCGGTCGGCTACCTGGGCTACGACATTGTGCGGACCATCGAGTCGCTCCCCAACCCGCCGGCCGACGACCGGGACCTGCCCGACGCGGTGATGATGGTGACCGACACCCTCCTCGTGCTGGACAACCTGTACAACCGCGCCACCGTCATTGCCAACGTCGAGGTGGCGCCGACCGCCGACGACGAGGAGCTGCGCCGGCTCTACGCCGCGGCCGAGGCCCGGATCGACGACTGGGTCGCCCGGCTGTCCCAGCCAGGCACCATTCGCCCGCTCGCGCTCGATCCGGCGCCCGCGCTCCCGCCCGCGATCACCGCCTACCCCGACGACCGCTTTCGGGCCGACGTGGGGCGGATCAAGGAATACATCGCCGCCGGCGACACGTTCCAGACGGTCCTCTCCCGCCGGCTGGAGGTGTCCGCGCCCGATCCGTTTCTCACCTACCGCTATCTCCGGGCGCTGAATCCCGCTCCCTATCTCTACTATCTCCACTGCGACGACATCCACGTCATCGGCAGCTCGCCCGAGATCCTGGTCCGGGTGGAGGACGGCGAGGTGACCCTCCGGCCGATCGCCGGTACCCGCCCGCGGGGGGCCACGCCGGAGCAGGACGCCGCCCTGGCCGAGGAGCTGGCGGCCGACCCCAAGGAGCGGGCCGAGCACCTGATGCTGGTGGACCTCGGCCGGAACGACGTGGGGCGGGTGGCGGAGTTCGGCTCGGTCCGGCTCACCGCCTTCATGGCAATCGAGCGGTACTCGCACGTCATGCACCTGGTGAGCGAGGTCCGGGGTCGGCTTCGGCCCGAGCTCGACGCGGTCGCCGCGCTGGTGGCCTGCTTCCCGGCGGGAACGGTGAGCGGGGCGCCCAAGGTGCGCGCCATGGAAATCATCGATGAGCTGGAGCCGGTCCGGCGGGGCCCCTATGCCGGCGCGGTGGGCTACCTCGGCTGGGGCGGCCGGACGATGGACACGGCCATCACCATCCGCACCTGCGTCATCCGGGGCGGACGGGCGTGGGTCCAGGCCGGGGCCGGCATCGTGGCCGACTCCGACCCCCAGTCCGAATGGCGGGAGACGGAGGCGAAGGCGCGGGCCGTGCTGCTGGCCCTCGCGCTGGCCGACCGGGCGCTCGGGGCCTCCTCCACCTGAGGCCGTATATTGCGTCATGCCCACGTTTCGTCTCGTCAGCGCCACCGGTGACCAGACCTTCGAGCTGAAGGACGGCCGCACCATGGTCGTCGGCCGCGGGGCGACCAGCGACATCGCGATCTACGACCCGACCATCTCCCGCCGCCACGCCGAGCTCGTCGTCGGCCCCGATGCCGTCCAGGTCAAGGACCTGGACAGCTCGAACGGCACCTGCATCAACGGCACCCGGATCACGTCGGGCCGGCTGGGGCCGGAGGAGACGATCACCTTCGGGAAGGTGGTCTTCCGGCTCACCACCCCGGGCTCGGCCGCCGCCGTGCAGCAGCGTCCGGCCATTGCGGCGGAAGCAGGCGCGGCGGGCGGCCAGATCGTCCGCCAGCTGATGGTCAGCGGCGGGGCGCCGCCGGGCATCACCAGCCGCGACCGGCCGCCCGTGGGCCAGCTCAGGGTCGAGGCCGCCACCGGCGAGGCCCGCCAGGCGGTCAAGCTCCAGATGCTGCTGGAGGTGTCCCAGAAGCTCTCCGCCGAGCTCGACCTGGACCGCCTGCTCCGCGCCATCGTGGACGTCACCTTCGAGATCATGAGCGTGGACCGGGTCACCATTCTCCTCCGGAACGAGGAGACCGGCGAGCTGGTCCCGACCATCTCCCGCAGCCGGCTGGGCGAAGTGGCCGCGCTGCAGATCCCCCGGTCCATCGCCGACAAGGTGATGCAGGAGCTGGTGGCCGTGGTCTCCCAGAACGCGCCCGCCGATTCGCGATTCCGCGGCCAGTCGATCCTGCTGCAGAGCGTCCGGAGCGCCATGTGCTCGCCCCTGATGGCGTCGTCCGACCGGGTGCTCGGGCTGCTCTACGTGGACAACCTGACCACTACCAACACCTTCACCGACGAGGACCTGCAGTTTCTGGTGGCATTCAGCGGGCTCGCCGCCATCGGGATCAAGAACTCCCGCTACGCCGACCAGATTCGGCGGGAAGCCACCGTCCGCTCCAACTTCGAGCGCTACTTCGCGCCCAATGTGGCCGCCGAGATCGCCCAGCAGGACGGGGCCATCCGCCAGGGCGGCGAGCGCCGGGCCACCACCATTCTCTTCAGCGACATCCGCGGCTTCACCACCATGGCCGAAGCGATGGGGCCCGACGCGGTCGCCCAGCTGCTCAGCGAGTATTTCACCGAGATGGTCGAGGTCATTTTCGAGCACGGCGGCACCCTCGACAAGTTCATCGGCGACGCGATCATGGCCCTGTGGGGCGCGCCGATCGCGCACAGCGACGATCCCGACCGCGCCCTCCGGGCGGCGCTCGCCATGCAGCGCGCCATCGCCCGGCTCAACGAGCGCTGGGTGGCCCAGGGCCGCCCCGAGATCGGGGTCGGCATCGGCATCAACCACGGGGAGGTGTTCGCCGGCAACATCGGCAGCCACCGGCGGCTCGAGTACACCGTGCTGGGCGACGCGGTGAACATCGCCTCGCGGCTCTGCGCCGAAGCGGGGCCGGGCGAGATCCTGGTGAGCGAGGCGCTGCTGGGAGTGGTGCGGGAACAGGTGACGTACGACTACCTGCCGGAGATGGCGCTCAAGGGCAAGGCCCAAGTGGTGCAGGTGTATCGGGTGCGGGATGTACAGCCTCAGCGCACCTCGCTGACCGCCGCGGTTCCGTTCCGGCCGCCCTCGAAGCGATAGCGCTGGCCAGCCCGCTCCAGCAGTTCGAGCACCAGCCGGATCGGGAGGCCCATCACGCTGAAGAAGTCGCCGTCGATCCGCTCCACCAGCGCCGCCCCGTAGCCCTGGATCCCGTACGACCCCGCCTTGTCCATCGGCTCGCCCGTGGCCACGTAGGCCTCGAGGAACGCGTCGTCCATTTTCCGGAACACCACGTTGGTCACATCGGTGGCCTGGAGCACGGTCTCGTCGCTCACCAGCGCCACCGAGGTCACCACCTGGTGGGTCCGGCCCTGCAGCTTCCGGAGCATCCCCAGGGCATCGGCCGCGTCGAGCGGCTTCTCCAGCACTTCGTCCCGCGCCACCACCGTGGTGTCCGCCCCGAGCACCAGCCGGCCGGGCACGCTCAGCGCCTTCTCCCGCGCCAGCCGCTCCACGTAATCCATCGGCGTCTCCACCGGGCGGCGCACTTCGGGGATGTGCGACGGGAGCACCCGGTGCGGAATGCCCAGCATCTCCAGCAGCTGCCGGCGGCGCGGCGAGGACGAGGCGAGGATGAGCGGCTCACGAATCATGCGCGGTCCAGAATCAGGGTGACGGGTCCGTCGTTGTGGATCTCGAGCTGCATGTCGGCGCCGAACACGCCCGGGGCCACGGGCAGGCTGAGGTCCCGGAGCTTCGCCACGAACCGCTGGTAGAGCGGGATCGCCGTGTCGGGGCGGGCGGCGTCGAGAAACGACGGGCGGCGGCCCCTGGCGGCGTCGCCGTAGAGGGTGAACTGGCTGATCACCAGCAGCGCGCCCTGCACCTCCGCCAGTCCCAGGTTCATCTTGCCCTCGGCGTCGGCGAAGAGCCTCAGTCCGGCCACCTTCTCGGCCATCCAATCTACCTGGTCGCCGGTGTCGCCGTGAGTGAACCCGGCCAGCAGGCAGAACCCGCGCCCGATCGATCCCGCCACGCGGCCGTCAATCGTCACCGACGCTCGGGAGACTCGCTGCAGCACGACGCGCATGGGCTCCGCGGGAACGGGTGGACGCGGCATTATGTTCACTAGGGGAACGGCCCTTTGGGGCATCGTGAAAGATAGACCCGGCATCCGTCTGGAGAATCCGTGCCCTTGACCGACCGCCTCGCCTTCGCCGGCCGCTACGCCCGCAACGCCGTGGTGCACCGGCCGGACGGTGGCCGCTGCGTCCCGCCGGCCCCCCATCGCCCTGATCCGGCCCGCTGGGACGACGACCGCCTCACCGGCGCCTGGCTCGGCCACGCCACCGTACTGCTCAACGTACTGGGGACGGTCCTCGTCACCGATCCCGTGCTGGAACGGCGGATCGGGCTCGGGCGGGGGCTGGTGAAGGTGGGCCCTCGACGGCTGATCCAGCCGGCGCTGCGCAAGCGTGAGCTGCCGCCCCTCGACCTCGTCCTCCTCTCGCACGCCCACATGGATCATACCGACCTCGGCACCCTGCGATCCATTCCGGCGCGGGTGCCGGTCGTGGTCCAGTCGGGCAACCGCGATCTGGTGCGCCGCTTCCACGCCGTGACCGAGCTGGCCTGGGGCGAGACCACCCGGATCGGCGACCTCGAGGTGGAGTCGATCGAAACCCGTCACTGGGGCGCCCGGATGGTCACCGACCGCCACCGTGGCTGGGGCGGCTACCTGCTGCGGAAGGCGGGCCGGACGGTGCTGTTCGGCGGCGACACCGCCTACACCGACGCCCTCTCGCGTCACGGTCAGCCGGGTCCCATCGACCTGGCCATCCTCCCGATCGGCGCGTACGACCCCTGGGTCACCAGTCACGCCTCGCCCGAGGAGGCCTGGCGGATGTTCCAGGCCCTCGGCGCCCGGTACCTGCTCCCGATTCACCACTCCACCTTCCGCCTCAGCCGGGAGCCAATGGACGAGCCGATCCGGCGCCTCCTGGCGGTCGCGGGCCGCGAGCGCCACCGGGTCGTGATGACCGAGGTGGGCCAGACCTGGTCGCTGCCTGACGGCGGCGCGAGCGCGGTGGCCTGACGGTGAACGTCGGATTCCTGGGACTCGGCGGGATGGGCCGCGGCATGGCGGCCAGTCTGATCTCGGCCGGCCACCACGTGCGGGTCTGGAATCGGTCCCGGGACCCCGTGGATGCACTGGTGCGGGCGGGCGCGGACGCCGCCGCCACGCCGGCGGAGGCTTTCCGGGGCGACATCGCGATCACCATGCTGGCCGACGATGCGGCCATCCGCGAGGTGGGCCTGGCCGGCCCGCTGCTCGAGGGGGCCCCCGCCTCGCTGCTCCACGTCAACATGGCCACCGTCTCGGTGGAGCTGACCCGCGAGCTCGCCGCTTCCCACGCGGCGCGGGGACTGGGCTACGTGGCGGCACCCGTGTTCGGGCGCACCGACATGGCCGCTGCGGGCAAGCTCGCCATCATCGCCGCCGGTGCGACTGCCGCCATCGAGCGTGCCTGGCCACTGTTCGAGGCCATGGGCCGGCGGACCTGGCAGCTGGGCGCCGACCCCGTCCAGGCCGCGGCGGCCAAGATTGCCGGCAACTTCATGCTCGCCGCCGCCATCGAATCCATCGCCGAGGCGACGACGCTGGCCTCGCGGTACGGCGTGCCGCCGGCCGGACTGCTGGACATCCTCACCAATACCCTGTTCGACGCCCCGGTGTACAGGTCGTACGGCGCCCTCATCGCCGGTCGGAAGTTCGAGCCCGCCGGGTTCCGGCTGGTGCTGGGCTTGAAGGACGTGCGGCTCGCGCTCGCCGCCGGCGAAGCGGCCCGGGTGCCCCTCCCGCTGGCGAGTCTGCTCCGCGACACCTTCCTCGAGGCGGTGGCGCACGGCGACGGCGACCTCGACTGGTCCGCGGTCGCGGAGGTCTCCCGCCGGCGGGCCGGTCCCGATCGGTAACCCCTCGGTCTGCCCGATCCTCCCGCCCGCCCCGAGATGGGGGTCCCCGACATCGCCACCTCTGCCTGGTCGCTGCGAAGCCCCGAGCTTCCGGGCACGGCGGAGCGGATGGCCGGTCGCGGCCCGGAGCTACCACGGGCGCCGCGCCTGGCTTCCGACCCAGGTGGCGATCCTGTCGATGGGGGTCCAGCTGACGGGAAGCGTGGGATTCTTCGTGTGGGCACGGGCGCGGGGATCGCCCGGGGGTCTCGCGGAGGACACCTGG
>JBBRGH010000208.1:0-6112 GCA_038240915.1 Gemmatimonadales bacterium
CGGGCCAGCTGCCCCCGCAGGTCGGCCAGATACTCCTTCCGGAAATCGGACATGCTCGCCCCCTTGGGCCCGGGTCAGCCGGGGTGCAGCCGCGGCCACCACACTGGCCTCCCTGTGAGTCCCTACGATACCGCGCGGTACCGGCGGGAGAAAGGGTGCACGCCGCTCAGGCGTAGTGCCGCAGGATGTACCGCAGCAGCACCAGCACCATGACCAATACCACGGCGATGACGACCCCGAGCGCGGCGAGGAGTCTCCGGGCCTTGCCCATGCCTTCGCGCTGGAGCCGGATCGCCGTCTCCTGATTGGCCACCGCGCGTGCGTAGGCCTCCACCTGCGTCCGCTGCAGGTCGCGAATCTCCTCCAGCAGGCGGGCCAGCCGGTCCTCGTCCATCGCTCGGCTCCTTCGGAGAGTTGTCCTTGCCCGCCTCAGCGCGCCGCCGGCTTTTCGGCCAGGTAGGCATAGCGCGACAGCCGCCGCTCGACCGACAGGGTATGCACGCACCGGAGGAAGCGCTGGAGCCCCTCGACATTGGCGTCCCCTTCCCTGGCCACGAGCGCATCCCGGTGGCGGGCGCGCGCGTCGTGCCAGCGGATGGCGATCGCCTCGGCGTTGGCGGTGACGTCCTCGGCCGCCAGCACGGTGAAGCCGGCGTCCCGGAGCAGGGCCTCGTTGGCGCCCGGCGGCACCAGGAGATAGAAGCCGACCGAGCTGCGGGTCGCCAGCTCCTCGTGGGAGACGACGCCGGTCAGCACCATCGCGTCGGTGAAGAGGGCGCGGCCGCCGGGACGGAGGACCCGGCGCCACTCGCGCAACGCCGCGGCCCGGTCGGCGATGTGGCACATGGCGTCGTTGGAGACGACGGCGTCGAACTGCCCGTCCGGGAACGGCAGCGGCCGGCCCCCGTCCACGACCTCGAAGCGGGCCCGCTCAGCCAGGCCGCGCGCCGACGCGAGCGCCCGGGCGTTGCGGACGCCGTGCTCATTGATGTCCACCCCGGTGACCCGGCAGCCGCGCTCGGCGGCCAGATACACGGCGGGGCCGCCGGAGCCGCTGCCGACCTCGAGCACCTCGGCGTCCGGGCGGAGGCCGAGCTGGTCGGCGAAGCCGAGCCATTCGCGGGCGGTGAGCCAGCTGCTCTGGCCCAGGTCCTCACCGTACGCCTCGCGGCGCACCGCGGCCTCGGCGCTGCCGGCGAAGTCGCCGTAGACGTTGTCGTACAGGTTGACGGGGGCGGCGGACATGCGACCTCCTGACTCTGGGCCCAGCCCTCGAAGTGCGCCGCGACCGCGGGAGAGGCAACCGGGGCCGGGAGCGTCGCGGTCGAAGCCGGGCCGGTAGAAGCGAGGCCCCGACCGGAGCGCCGAGGTCAGGACGCGGAGAAGCGCCCCCGGCCCGGACGGACTCAGCCCGCGGTCAGGACACGGCCGCGGGCGCGGCCGCCGAATCGAGCAGGGCACCTACCTGCCGGACCAAGTCGTCCGGATTGAACGGTTTCTGGATCAGGGGCACGGCCTCGCCCGTGTCGGCGTAGCCCGACATGAACAGCACCGGCAGTCCGGGCCACTCGCACGACAGCGCCCGGCTCAGGGCGTGTCCGTCCATCACCGGCATCCCGAGATCGGTCAGCACCAGGTCCACCCGCCGGGGTAGCCCGCGCAGTAGCTCCAGCGCCGCCTGGCCGTTGGCGGCGTGGTGGACGACGTAGCCGGCCTCGGCCAGGCTCCGGGCGGCCACCTCGCAGACCTGGGCCTCGTCCTCGACCAGGAGCACCCTCCGGCCCTGGCCGTCGGGGACCAGAACGGCCGGCTCCTCGGCAGCCTCGGCCGCCGGCGCCACCGGGAAGAAGAGCGAGATGGTCGTGCCGTGACCCGGCGCGCTGCTCACCTGGACAAACCCGCCGCTCTGGCTCACGATCCCGTCCACCACCGATAGCCCCAGCCCGCTGCCCTGCCCGACGTCCTTGGTGGTGAAGAACGGCTCGAAGGCCCGATTCAGCGTCGCCGGGTCCATACCGGTGCCGGTGTCGCTCACCACCAGACGGACGTACTCTCGATCCTCCGGCGTCTGCCGCACCCGCCGGGTGGCGATGGTGACCTGGCCGCCCTCGGGCATCGCGTCGCGGGCGTTGAGGGTGAGGTTGAGGAGGATCTGCTCCAGCTGGCGGGCGTCGAGCCGCGCCACGGCGCCGCTGGCGTCGAGCTCGAGCGCCAGGGTATGCCGCTCGGTCACGGTGCGGACGAGGATGGGTTTGAATCCGGCCACCACCGGGTCAAAGGCGACATCCTGCAGCCGGAGCGCCTGGCGGCGGCCGAAGGCCAGCAGCTGCTGGGTGATGCCGGCCGTCCGCTCGGCCGCCTGGACGATGGCCTGGGCGTCGGTCCGGGCCGCGTCGGTCAGGCCGGGCTGCTTGAGCAGGAAGTGCGCGGAGCCGAGCACCACCAGCATCTGGTTGTTGGCCTCGTGGGCGATCCCGCCGGCCAGCTGCCCGATGGCCCGGAGCCGCTCGGTTTCGCGCAGCCGCTCCTCGGCCTGACGACTCTGGGTCACGTCGCGCTTGATGGAGGCCGCGCCGACAATCCGGCCGCCGTCGTCCAGCACCGGCGAGCTGCTGAGCGCGATCCAGATCCGGCGGCCGTCCTTCCGGATCCGCTCCGCCTCGCTGGCCTCGACGTGCTCGCCCCGGGCCAGCCGGGCCAGCACCTCCCGCTCGGACTGGTGCAGCGCCTCGGGAATCAGCCGAAAGATGGATGCGCCGAGCATCTCGGCGGCGGTATACCCGAAGATCCGCTCGGCTGCCGGGTTCCAGCTCAAGATGGTGCCGTCGAGGGTCTTGCTCACGATGGCGTCGGTGGACGAGGCCACGATGGCGCCGAACCGGGCGGCGGACTGAAGCAGGCCGGCCCGGACCTGCTCTGCCGATTCGAGGGTGCGGAGCGTCGCAGCAACCTGGCGGGCGGAATCCTCGGCCTCGGCAGCGAGGCGTTCAGCCCGGTCGGTCTCCGCGCGGCTGGCGGCCGTGGCGGCCTCGGCCCGGGCGGCCGCTTCCTCCGCCCGGCGGCGGAGCCGGGCGTTCTCCTCGGCCCGGCCCACCGCCAGCCAGCGCTGGCGGAAGGCGACGCCGCCCATCCAGGTGAGGGTCAGGCTGACAATGAGGTACTGGATCCCGCGGGTCACTCCGGCCGCCCCGTGCAGCAGTCCGGGAAAGAACAGGTAGCCCACCAGGCCGAGGACGGTGGCCACCAGGCCGGGGCCCCAGCCGCCGTAGAGCGCGGCCACCGCCACCGCCACGCCGAAGGCGGGCGTCGCGGTCGGCGCGAACGATTGCTGCACCGCCCTGGTCAGCAGCCCGATGGCCACCGGCATCGCGAGGGCGACGAGGTAGGCGCGGAGCGGAGGAGGCGGCAGCGGGCGGAGGTGGGCGGGTTCCTTGATCATCCGCGACGGGGTGGCGGGTCGGCTGGTAAGGGGGTCGCTCGAAGGCGACGGGCGCCGTGGGTGCGCATCGCGCCTCGGGCATGGGAGGGGTGGCGACTCTGACGGAATCTAGTCACCCAGCGCGTGACGGTAACCCGTCGGACTACCCTCGTGGTCCCGATGGTACGGTCGAGTACCGAGGGCAGTCGAAGGACCGTCGGGGTGGTCGGCCGGCCCGCGAGCGCTACAGCTTGCGGTACCGCGCCTGCAGTACGAAGTAGAGGCCGTAACAGATCAGGCCCACGGCCACCGCGGCGAGCAGCCCGCGCCCCCGGCCCATCCCCGCGAGCAGCCAGAGCGCCTCCGACCACCCGCCCGCCTCCGAGGGGTCGTACCGGACCGCCACCTCCACCAGCGACCAGCCCGCCATCAGCGACAGGAGGCCGAGGGTCAGGTAGCCGAGGGTGCCGCTGACGACCGTCGCCAGCCACGCGACCCTCGCCATGCCCGACTGCAGCTGGCTCCGGAAGCGGCCGGTGACGCCGAGCCGCAGCTGGAGCAGGCCCGCCGTCATGACGATCAGGCCGGCGAGTCCGACGAGAAGGCGTCCGACGTGGGGCGTCAGCACCATGGCGAGGATCTGCCGGAGGTCGGGGCCGCCGCCGCCGCCCCGACCGGCCAGCACGGTGACGGCGGTCCACGCCAGCAGGGTGTAGCCGATGCCGGTCACGAAGAACCCCACCCGCTCCGCGATCCCCTGGAAGCTCGTGCCCTTGCGCTCCGGATCCACCAAGGCGGCCAGAAACATCCAGACCGCATAGCCGGCGAGTCCCGCGGCCAACGCCGCGAGGACCACCCGGCCGAACGGCTCGCTCAGCACCAGCGCCACGGCGCCGCCCTGCCCGGTGATCTCGCCCCCGTAGCGGCGGGCGTAGCGCAGGGCCAGCACGCCGACCAGGATTGTCAGCAGGCCCTTGGCGGCGAAGCCGACACGGGTCACGGCGCTGAGGGCCGGCGCAGCGCGACCGGTGGCGCGCTCGAGGTCGGGGTGGGTCATGATGCGTGGGCGGGCCCGTGCGAGCGAGGGCCGGGAGCAGTGGCCCCCGGCCCTCGCGCCGTACCGTGGCCTCGAACCGGCTCAGCTCACGGGGCGACCAGCGAGGGGTAGGCCGCCAGGAACAGCGTGTGGAACTGATCGGCCGTGAGGATGTGCCCCTGCTTCTGGGCCTGATCGGCCACGCTGAAGCCGAACTGGGCGGACCGCATCCGCTGAATCGGGGTGCCGTGGTGGCCCGAGTTGGTGAAGGAGCAGTCGCCGATCTGGTAGAAGACCTGGAGGAATTCGGCCACCCGCTTCGCGTTCAGCGCTCCGCCGCGCTTGTGGGTCAGGTAGTACGCCGAGAAGGCGTCGGACATCAGCTCAGTGTAGCGGGTCAGCTCGGCCTGATCGACGGTGGCGGGGTCGGCGCCCGGGGGCAGCTCGTCGAAGTAGCCGCGCTCGAACTGGATGTGGTGGCCGAACTCGTGGGCGAAGATGGCCTGGAGCGCCACGTCGTCGAAGCCGAGCACCTTGTAGGCATCCAGGATGCCGTCGCCCATGACCACTTTGTCGGGGATCCCGATCCCGGGCGCCGAGATGGCGAAGGCGTTGAAGGTGAACAGCGGGTGGTTGCCGCCGTTTACGGTCGGCTCGGTCTGCATCACGCCCTGGACGTCGGCGGCCCACTGCTGCGCCAGGGACGCGGGGAGCCCGAGAAAGAACGGTGAGCGGTAGGTCGGCACGGTGCGGGTCGGGTCCGCCAGCACGGTGCCGTGCATGGCCAGCACCTGGATGTCGTCGGACTTGATGTCCCAGAAGTTCTTCACGTCCCGCTCGGTCTTGTTCATCCGGTGGGTGTACTCGCCGTTGTACCCGAAGTAGGTACCGGCGTCCCGGGTCTGGAACAACAGCGCGTCGTAGGTGGGGACGAGGTCGGCGTAGCGGTTGATCAGCAGGATGAGCGTGGGAAACGGGATCTGGAAGGCGCGGGTGAGAAAGTAGTCAGTCAGCGCGCTATTGTCGTCGCAGCTGGTCGGTACGACCGCCCTGGAGGGATCGGTCATGTCGCTGACCCGGAGGCCCGGCGGCATCCGGCGGAGCGTGGCTCCGCGGGTGAAGCCGTTCTGCTGGCTGGGGGCCGTCTTGAGCGACGGGCCCGTCGGATCGGTTTTCTGATCCTGATCCTGACACCCGGTCGTGACCAGGGCCGCGGCGAGACCTGCCATGAACAGGACGTTCCTTCTCATATGTGACGCTCCTGCATGAAATGAGGTAAGGTCGGACGATGCATGCTGAGACGTGCGAGTAACGAAGGGCGAGCTGGCGACTGAGGCGCGGGATTCGCACGAGCGTTCGCAGTTTAGACTCGCACAGGACGAGGGGCAAGTACACCGGTCGCGCAGTGTCGTCGGCTCCGTCGCGCGGACGGACTGCCGTCTCGATCGGTCCGGAAGTCACGAGGCCGGGACGACCGCGACCGCCTCGATCGAGAACAGCAGCCCGCGGGGCAGTTGCACCACGGGGGTCGACCGGGCCGGCGGGTCGAGCGGGAAGAACTCCGCATAGAGCGCGTTGAGGGCGTCGAAGGCTTCGGGCGCGGCCAGGAAGCAGGTGGTCTTCACGACCTGGTCCAGCCCGCTGCCGGCGTCCTCCAG
>JBBRGH010000209.1:0-6107 GCA_038240915.1 Gemmatimonadales bacterium
CGTCTCGCCCGGAAGAGCAGGCCCGGCGACAGGCTTCCCCCCCGGAGGTAGGCCCGCAGCCACCGGTCCAGGGTGTACTCCAGCTCGAAGCCGGGTCCCAGAGTGGCGCCCGAGGCCTGCTGCCCTTGGCTGCCGAGCGGCAGCTGGAAATCGAGGAAGAGGCGGGAGCCGAGGTAGCGGCCGGCGGTCAGGATGAGCCCGCGGGTCGGTTCCTGCCGGATCTGAAACACGTCGAGGCCCAGCTCCTGGCCGGCCGAATTCGAGATCGCGTTCGCCAGGGTTCCCACCGCCACATCCTTGCCGGTGGTGCCCCCGCCGCTGCCCTCGAACAGCGGATTGTCGGACGTGGGCCGGCCGGTCACGATGTAGGACAGGATGTCGTCCTGGCTCATCGAGGGGTCGGAGGTGAACTCGAGCCCGAGGCTGTCGAGCCGGCCCTTGGCGTGGACGTTGATCTGGACACCCTCGTTGTCGCCGCCGCTCTGGGTGGGGACCTGATAGGTGGCGTTGACGTCGAGCTTGGTCGAGTCGATCGGTCCGTTCAGGGTGATGTCGCCCTCGGCCAGCCGGAACTGGCGGCCGTTGAGTTCGATGGTGCCGCGCTCGGGCACCGGCTGCGCCCGGCCGAAGAACTGCATGGCCTGGCCGGGCTCCTGCGTGACCCGGACGTTGCCCATCAGCTCGATGTCCGTCTTGGGCGTACTGCTGCGCCGGATCCAGACCTGGCGCGGCATCTGGATGGCCAGATCGAGCTTCACCCGGTCCATCAGCCCCGGCGCTGCCTGCCCGCGGGTCAGCACGGACGGGCCGAACCGCCGCGCCAGCTTCCGCAGCTCCTCCGGGGTGAGATCCACCTGCTCCACCTTGGCCTGCGCCGCTTCCGTTCCGACGTAGAAATTGGTGCGATCGAGCCGAAGGGCGCCCCGCAGCTCGGGCTTGAGCAGGGTCCCGGCCAGCTGGATCTTGCCCGACGCCGCCGTCTTGAGCTGGTCGGAGTTGACCAGCCGGAAGTGCTGCAGCGTGGCCGCGAGGTCGAGACCCGGGTCGCTCAGCGGCCGGAGCCGGATCGTTCCGCTGGCGCTCAGCTGCTGGTCCTTCCCGGTGAAGAGCTGCAGCCGCTCGATCTGGAGGGCATCGCCCTCGAGCCGGCCGGCCAGCGTCCCCCGTTCGTAGGCCACATCGATGGCCGGCAGCGCCAGGGCCGCCCCGGTGAGGGCGACGGTCCCCGTGGCGGCCGCCGCCTTGATCGTTCCGCCGATCCGGGCGTCGGTCCGGAGCCGTCCCTGCAACCCGGTCGCGGCATCGGGCGGAAGCAGCGGCTGGAAGAGGGCCAGGTCGAAGCTGTCGGCGCGCACCGCCAGCGAGACGGTGTCGCCCGCGGTGGGCTCGCTGCCCACCGTGACACTGGTATCCTTGGGCGTGAGCGTCAGCCGATACGGAAGGGTGCCCTGGATGGTCAGCGGGCTGCCCTTGGCCGGCTGCGCGCTCGCCGAGATGCGGAGGCCGGCGCTGGTCCAGTCGAGGTCGGTTGCGACGGTGCCGAGCTGCCGTCCGTGCGGTGCCACGATGGCGAGCCCCAGCTTGCCCTGGAGCCTGGGGGTGGCCGCGGGGCCGGTGAGGTGGAGTGCGGCGTCCACCCGGCCGCCGATCGGCACCAGTCCGGCGGCGCGGAGGGCCTCGAGGTCCAGGGCGGTGATGGCGAGGGTGAGATCGCTGGAGCCGTGGCGGTCGAGCACGCCATTGGCGGTGATGCTGCGCTGACCCGCGCGGAGCGCCAAACCCTGGACCTCGACCCGGGGGCCGAACATGAGCCGGGCCGGCTGTTGCAGCGCCCAGTCGCGGCCGCCCTCCGTCAGCGTCAGGCGCTGCAGCTCGGCGCGTACCGTGTCGCGCGCGGTCGAGACGGTGCCCCGCACCCGGGTGGCCACCCGAACGCTGTCGGCGATGTTGAGGCTGAGATCGAGCGCGACGGTCGAATCGTACCCGCCGGAGGCGGTGAGCTCGCGGACCGAGAGGTCGCCGTAGGCGGCGTCCTGCACGTGAAGATCGCCCGATACCGTGCGGAGGCGGGTGCTGTCGAGCAGCGCCTTGGCCGTGAGCGTCACCCGGTTGGCCAGGTTACCGCCGAAGGCGAGCCCGTGCGCATCGGCGCCGCCCTCGAGCTGCCACTGCCACGCGGGACCCGATACCGCCAGGTGCACCCGGGCCGAGTCGAACCCCATGGTGTCGGCGCCCAGGAGGGCTGCGACCGGGGCCAGATCTCCCAGCGTCGCCTGGAGCGAGAACGTGCCGGGCGCCGGGCCGGGCCGAAGCTGGAGCCGTCCGCCGCCGTCCATCACGGCGACGTTGGACCGCACTATCACCGTATCCAGCTGGAGTTGTCCGTCCACCGGCGTCAGCGCCAGCCGCACCCGCGGCACGCGCACCCCGCCGACGCCGCCCATCGCCTCGACCGTGCCGCCCACGCTCCGCAGGCCGGCGCTGTCGGTCACGAGGTCGAGCGCGAAGGTGGACTCGACCCGGCCGTCGGCATCGGTGCGGCCGGTCCACCGGGTCAGATGCTCCACCCGCAGGTTGCCGCCGGCGGCGATGCCGGTTCGCTCGGCGGCGGGAACGGCGCGCACCGTGGCGTCGAGCGCGGCATCCGGCCCCTCGGCGCGAACCTTCAGGTCCAGGTTGCCTCCGGTCACCCGCGCGTCCAGCGCTCCGCCGGTGAGCTCGGCCTGGTTCACCCGCGACGGCTCGAGCACCATGCCGACGGTGGCGCGCAGACTGGCGGGCCCGCTGCCGGACAGGGCCGCGGTGAAGGTTGAGTTGAGATCGGTCCGGAGATCGGGCCGGTCCAACAGCCGGCCCAGGTCGATGGCCACGAGCCGCCCGGCGGTGACGCGATAGGACGAGGCGCCCGCGCCCAAGGTGCCGTCGCCCGCGAGGGAGACCGACCCGCCATCGGTCGCCAGCGAGCCGTCGTAGCCGATCCGGTCGCCGGCCAGCCGCAGCGTGACGTCGCCGCCGGTCACGGCCACCGGGCCGAGTCGGGACGAATCCACGGTCACCCGGGCGCGGGCGCTCCGCCTGTCGCCGCGGAGCCGGGCCTCGCCGGTCACCGCCAGCGTGACCGGCCCGGCGAACCGCGGCTGGCCCAGGAGGGTGCCCAGGTCCACGCCCTGGACTGCCGCCCGGCGGAGGACGTAGGCCGCCGTGCTGTCGAACGGATGCCCGAACACCTCCAGCACCAGCCGGCCGCCCTGCAGGGCGCCGTCGCCGTGCACCCGAAGTGCCCCCCGCTCGAGCCGGGCGGTGAGGTCCACTCGCTCAACCCGACGCTCGCCGTAGCGCAGCTCGTCGAAGTGGAGGCCGGCCCGGACCCGGGCCTCCGCCGGCGCGCTGCTGCGGCCCTCGAGGGTGAAGCGCCCGGTGACCGGGGCGGTGAGCGTGTCGCCCGAGAGCCGGGCCAGATCCACCCGGTCGATCCGGCCCTGCTTCACCTGATACGTGAGCGTGTCGCCCAGGGTGACGAGGCCGACCGCCGTGATGGTCCCGCCGCCGGCGAGCAACGCGGGCCGCAGGGTCACCCGGCCCTCGGCCAGTCGGAGCGTCGTGCGCCCAACGGCGATCCGGGCGCCGGTGTCGCGCACGGCGGCGAAATCGGCCCGGCCCTCGATCGTTGCCGAGTCGGGGGCGGTGCCGCTGCCGGTCAGGTGGAAGGTGATGGCGAGCGCGGGATCGCCTTCCGATCCGGTGAAGGCGCGGGCGACGGCGGCGGTGCCGGGGAAATCCAGTGCGCTGCCCGACAGCCGGTACGTCGGGATCGAGTCGAACGGCCGGGCCCGGCCGGCGGCGGTGAAGGAGCCCGTGTCGAGCGCGCCGCGGAGGGTGAGGTCGGCCGCGCCGCCCGCGAAGACAGCGCCGAGATCGATGCGGTGCACCGCTATCGCCCCCAGCTTCGAGCTGTCCACCTGCAGCCGAGCCGTGCCGCTCGCGGTCCGGAGCGGCCCAGCGAGGTCGGCATCGATTCGGGCGTTGAGCTCCCCCGGGGGCGCGGAGGCGTGGAACCGCGCGGGATCCAGCCGGGAGACGACGCCGTGCAGCCGGTAGGAGGTGGGGTGGCCCTGGCTGAGCCGGGTGCCGCCGTCGATGGTCAGGCGCCCCCGGTCGAGCGAGGCCGCGAGGTGGGCGGTGATGAGATCGCCCGCGCCCTTGGCCTGGGCGTCGAACCGGAGCAGGCCGCTGTCCGGCACCGACGGGGTGAGCGCGGCGAGATCGGCGAGGTCGAGCGGCCGCGCGGCCAGCCGGACGTCGAGCCGGTCCACCGCTCGGGCGTCGCGGAAGCTGCGGGGCACGATCATCCGGCCGCTCAGCTCGCTGGTTTCCGTGAAGATCCGGACGGGGTTGAGGCGGATCTCGTCGGCCGTGACCCCGCCACGGGTGTCGAGGCCGAGCCAGCGCGGGCTCTGGGGCGGCTGGACCGCGAGCCGGAGCGCGTCGATCGTGAGCCGCGTCGTCTGGCCGACGGTCACGTCCCGCGCCATGAGCTCCTGCAGCCGCGCCCGGGCCGTCGAGTCCGGCGCCAGGCTGGCCGCCACCGCCACATCGTGGACGCCCAGCCGGCCGATGACCAGGCCGCCGCCGCCGGAGGTGTCCGTGGAGGAGCGGAGCACCTCGCTGAGGTCCCAGCTACCGCCTCGGCGACGGATGGAGACCCGGCCGCCGTCCACGTCCAGCTGGGCGATTCGCGTGACTGGCGGGCGGAGCTGGGGGAGACGGTACCCGAGCGTCAGCCGCCGGATGGAGGCCAACTCCCGGCCCTCATGGCTCAGCCGCACGTCCTCCAAGGTGAGACCCCGCAGGAAGTTGCCGGACACGCGGCCGACTTCGAGCCGGTGGCCCGAATTGAGTGGTGCGAGGCTGAGGAGCTGTCGGACGACCGCGGTGGCGACAGGGGGCAGTTGCAGCAGAGCCACCACCGCCGCCACAATCCCGACCAGCACTACCACCCCTATGCCCGCGCGCCGAAGCCACCGCCGGCGGGCGTGGCGTGCGGACGGCTGGCTGTCGGGATCGGGTAGCGTCATTCCGCTCGGGGGGGAAATGGCGAAAGAGGCGGCTGGCAAGGTCCAGCATAAGCGTATCGTAAACCATTGCTTGGCACTATGAGCCAGGTCACGGCGAGCCACCCCGCGGCGGGCTGTTTCGCCGTGGCGGCGCCGGGACTGGCGCCGCTGGTGGCGGCCGAACTTGCCGAGCTGGCCCGGCTGGGGCTGGGCGCAATCGAGCCGGGTGCGGCGGAGGCCGGCGGCGTCTCCTTTCGCGCTGACCGGGCCGGACTGTATGTGGCCAACCTGCATCTCCGGATGGCGTCCCGTGTGCTCGTTCGCATCGGCGGCTTCCACGCCTCGGCGTTTCACGAGCTCGAGCGCCAGGCGGCGCGGCTGCCGTGGCGCGAGTTTGTACGCGGCGGACAACCCGTCGCCTTTCGGGTGACCTCGCGCAAGTCACGGCTCTACCACCAGGAGGCCGTGGCCCAGCGGCTGCTGACGGCGGCCGCTGGAGCGGTCCCCGGTGGGGTCGCCCCGGTTCCGCCCGACGAGGAGATGCGTCTCGACGCCCCGAGCGGCGGGCCCCCGCCCCAGGAATTCGTGGTCCGGCTCTTTCGCGACGAGTGCACCATCAGCGCCGATGCCTCGGGCGAGCTGCTCCATCGTCGGGGCTATCGCCTTGCCACCGCCAAGGCGCCGATCCGCGAGACGCTCGCGGCCGCGATGTTGGCCGCCTCCGGGTGGGATGGGTCGGCGCCGCTGGTCGACCCCCTGTGCGGGTCGGGCACGATTCCCATCGAGGCCGCGCTCCGCGCCCGCCGGATGGCTCCCGGACGCGGCCGGCGCTTCGCATTCATGGATTGGCCGGGCTACCAGCCGAGCCTGTGGGAGCGGGCGTTACGCCAGGCAGATGCCGCCGTGCTGCCCCATGCTCCCGCCCCTATCCTCGGCTCCGATCGCGACGCCGGCGCCGTGGGGGCGTCCGCGGCCAACGCGGAGCGCGCCGGTGTGGCCGACGACATCGAGTGGCGCCGGGCCGCGATCTCCGCGGTGGCGCCCCCGCGCGGA
>JBBRGH010000210.1:0-6028 GCA_038240915.1 Gemmatimonadales bacterium
CCTCCTGCGGTACGCGGGAACCCGCCTGGCCCAGGGCGACACGCTCGCGGCCGCGCTCGGCTTCCAGGCGGTGGCGTCGGGCGGGACCGCCGATTCGATGGGCACGGCGGCCGCATCCCGGCTGTCGGCGCTTGGGGTGACCCCACTGACGGGCGACTCCGCCCGAACTGGAGAGCAATGATCCGCAGGTACTGCTGGTTGGCGGTCATCGGCGTGGCCGCGTGCGGCGGGTCTACTCCGGCCCCGCGCGCCACCCCCACCCCCGTGTCCGAGCTGTCGGAGACTGCCACCAGCGGCGAGGTCGACTCGCTCTGGCAGCGGACCCGGCACGCCGTCCGCCGGGGCAAATGGAGCGACGCGCTCAAGCATGCCCAGCGGCTCCTGCTCGAGTTCCCCCCGGGCGACTCGCGCGTGCCCCAGGCGCACATGTACGAGGGTGAGGCGCAGTTCGCCCTCGGCAGCCATCTGCAGGCGGCCCGCGAGTTCCGGAAGACCTCCGACGACACCCCCAACGATCCGCTGGCCCCGGAAGCGCTGCTCCGGGTGGGCGACGTGTACGCCGATCTCTGGCGCCGGCCGGAGCTGGATCCATCCTATGGGCAGACGTCGCTGGCGACCTACCAGGAGCTGCTCAACCGCTACCCGGGCACGCCGGCCGCGCGGCGAGCGCAGGAACGGATCGACGACCTGCAGGAGCGCTTCGCGGTCAAGGAGTACAAGGCGGCGCTGTACTACATCCGGCTCAAGGCCTACGACTCGGCGATCCTGTATCTCAAGGATCTGGTCGCGACCTACCCGAGGAGCTCGGTGGCGCCGGACGCGCTGATTCACCTGGTGCAGGCCTACCGCACCCTCGGCTACAAAGAGGACGTGCAGGAGACCTGCGGATACATCCAGCGCTTCCATCCCAAGGCGGCGGGGGCCGCCAAGGCCTGTCCGGCCGGGCCCGGGGCCTCGTAGCCGCCACCGTGCGCTCGGTCGGCCTGCTCGGTGGCTCCTTCGACCCGGTCCACCACGGTCACCTGATCGTCGGCCAGGTCGCGGCGGAGGCGCTTGGACTCGACGAACTCCGGTTCGTTCCGGCCCGCGTCCAGCCGTTCAAGGCCGGGCGCCACGCGGCCGGTGCCGCGCAGCGGGCCGACATGCTCGACCTCGCGGTGGCTGGCACGCCAGGCTTGGCCGTGGAGCGGGCCGAGCTGGAGCGGGAGGGGCCTTCCTACACCGTGGACACCCTCCTGGCGCTCCGGACCCGCGAGCCGGGGGTCGTCTGGACCCTGCTCCTGGGCGCGGATGCCGCCGCGGAGCTCGGCGCCTGGCATCGGTCGGCCGAGCTGCCCGGGCTCGCCCGGGTGGTGGTGTTCGCCCGGCCGGGCACTCCGGTGCCCGCCTCCCACCTGATCACCGGTACCGTCGAGGTTCCCGCGGTGGCGATCTCGGCCACCGCGGTCCGCCGGCGCGTCCGGGAGGGCCGATCGATCCGGTACTGGGTCCCCGACCCCGTGGCCGAGTACATCGGCCGGCACCGCTTATATTTGGACCCAGAATGATCAAGACTCTGATGACCGCGGTCTTCGGGACCCGGTTCGACCGCGAGCGCCGCCGGATCCAGCCGACGGTGGACGCCATCCATGCCGAGGAAGCGAAGCTCACGGACCTGAGCGAGGACGAGCTCAAGGGCCAGACGGCGCGCTTCCGTGCCCGCCTGGCCGAGCGCACCGGTGCGCTCAAGGCAGAGCTCGACCAGGTCCGCGAGGCCAAGCACGGGTGCGCCGATCCCGACGAGCGGGAACAGCTGGAGCAGCGCTTCCACGAGCTCGAGACCGGGTTCAAGAAGGAGCTGGCGGCCGGTCTGGACGAGCTGCTGCCCGAGGCCTTCGCCACCGTCCGGGAGGCTTGCCGCCGGCTGCTGGGGACCCCGGTGCAGGTGATCGGGCACGAGCTCACCTGGGACATGGTCCCGTATGACGTGCAGTTGATCGGCGGCGTGGTGCTCCACCAGGGGCGGATCGCCGAGATGGCCACCGGCGAAGGCAAGACGCTGGTGGCCACGCTGCCGCTCTACCTCAACGCGCTCACCGGCCGCGGGGTCCACCTGGTCACGGTCAACAACTACCTGGCCCGGCGCGACTCGCAATGGATGGGGCACGTCCTCAAGTATCTCGGCCTCACCGTCACCTGCCTGGACGACACCGAGCCCTCGTCGCCCGAGCGGCGGGCGGCCTACCTGGCCGACGTGACCTACGGCACCAACAACGAGTTCGGCTTCGACTACCTGCGCGACAACATGGTGTTCTCGCTGGAGCAGCGGGTGCAGCGGGAGCACGCCTACGCCATCATCGACGAGGTGGACTCGATCCTCATCGACGAGGCGCGGACGCCGCTCATCATCAGCGGGCCGGTGGGCAACGAGGCGGACGACAAGTACGCCTCGTTCAATCGCCAGGTGGCCGAGCTGGTGCGGAAGCAGACCGGGGTGGTCAACACGCTGCTGGCCGAAGCCGAGCGGTTGCTCGAGGACGAGAAGACCCGGCAGGAGGCCGCCCTCAAACTGTACCAGGCCCAGCTGGGCATGCCCAAGAACAAGCGGCTGCTCAAGTTCTACAACGAGACCGGGATCAAGCAGCTGGTCCAGCGGATGGAGCTGGACGCGATCGCCGACCGCAAGCTGCCGATGAAGCAGCAGCGGATGCGCGATCTCGAGGACACCCTCTACTTCGTGCTCGATGAGAAGGGGCACTCGGTCCACCTGACCGATCGCGGCGCCGAGGCGATGTCGCCCAACGAGCCCGATCTGTTCCTGGTGCCCGACATCTCCGAGGCGATCCACCGGATCGACAAGGATCCCGACCTGTCGCCCCACGACCGGATCGAGCAGCGCCGGGTGGTCGAGTCCGAGTACGCGCTCAAGAGCGAGAAGCTCCACATCATCCACAAGCTGCTCCAGGCCCACGTCCTCTACGAGAAGGACGTCGAGTACCTGGTGCAGGATGGCCAGGTGATGATCGTGGACGAGTTCACCGGCCGGATCATGGCCGGCCGGCGCTGGGCCGACGGGCTCCACCAGGCGGTCGAGGCCAAGGAGCAGGTGCAGGTCAAGGGCGAGACCCAGACCTTCGCCACCATCACGATCCAGAACTATTTCCGGATGTACGACAAGCTGTCGGGCATGACCGGCACCGCCGAGACCGAGGAGACCGAGTTTTACTCCATCTACGGCCTCGACGTCAGCGTCATTCCGACCCACCGGCCGGTGCGACGGCAGGACCAGGCCGACCGGATCTACAAGACCCGGAAGGAAAAGCACGACGCGATCATCGCCGAAATCGAGCGGCTGCACGCGCTGGGGTGGCCGATCCTGATCGGCACCGTGAGCGTGGACATCTCGGAGACCCTTTCGCGCCAGCTCAAGCGGCGCGGGCTCAAGCACGAGGTGCTGAACGCGAAGTACCACCAGCGCGAGGCGGAGATCGTGGCCGGCGCGGGGCAGCGTGCGGCGATCGTGATCGCCACCAACATGGCCGGCCGCGGCACCGACATCAAACTGGACAAGACGCTGGACCTGGAGCTGCCCGAGGCGGGACTCCAGATCATCGGCACCGAGCGCCACGAGTCCCGCCGGATCGACCGCCAGCTGCGCGGCCGCAGCGGCCGCCAGGGCGACCCGGGACAGAGCATCTTCTTCCTCTCGCTCGAGGACGACCTGATGCGGCTGTTCGGGTCGGACCGGATCGCCCGCTGGATGGACAAGAGCGGGGCGGAGGAGGGCGAGGTCATCACCGGCGGGCTGGTGACGCGGGCCATCGAGCAGGCCCAGAAGCGGGTCGAGCTGCAGAACTTCCAGAGCCGGAAGCGGCTGCTCGAGTACGATGACGTGATGAACCAGCAGCGGGAGGTGATCTACTCGCTGCGGCTGTTCGCGCTCGAGCGGGGGGAGGAGCTCAAGGCCGAGGCGCGCCGGATGATCGAGGCGGCGCTGGAGCGCGGGGTGACCCAGTTCCTGGCCACGGCCGAGCGGCCGGAGGAGTGGGACCGGGGCGGGCTGCGCGAGGCGCTGACGCTGCAGTACCTGGTCACCGTGGATGCCCTGACCGACGCCGAGGCGACGCCCGATATCGACCGCATGGTCGAGGCGGGCAAGGCCGAGGGGGAGGAGAGCTTCCGGCGGAAGATCGACTACCTGGTGGAGTTCGGCCGGACCATCGGGATTCCCGACGTGGACAGCCAGGTCCTCTCGTCGGTGATGCTCAATGTGCTGGACGAGCGGTGGAAGGACCACCTGTACGATCTGGATCAGCTCAGGAACGCCATTCAGTATCGCGCCTGGGGCCAGAAGGACCCGCTGGTGGAGTACAAGCGCGAGGCGTTCGAGATGTTCGAAGACCTCATGCGCGACATCCAGTCGACGTTCACCGAGCGGTTCCTCAAGATCCAGGTGAGCGCCGAGCGGCCGGAGCCGCCGAGGGCGCCGCCGCCGCCCCCGCCGACCGCGGTGTCCCACCCATCGGCACCGACCAGCGGCGCCGACGACCTCTTCACGGGTAGGCCGCCCCGGGTGGCTCCGCCGCCGCCCGTGACTCCTGCCGGGTCGGCGTCCGCGCTCAGCAGTTCCCAGGGCCCTCTGGGGCGGGCGACGGCGGCGGTGCCGGAGGCGGGGCGGAACGATCCCTGCCCCTGCGGGTCGGGGAAGAAGTACAAGAAGTGTCATGGGGTGGGGCGGTGAGGGAAGGGAGTAGGCAATAGCCCAGATTAAGGTTCTCCTCGCACGTCAAAGCAGGCCGAACGCCCCTCCGGTGCAGCACCGGAGGGTGAGTCCCGCCTCGGTATCAATGAATCGTTCGAACCAAGGCTGGTCAAAGCGGTTGACTATAGCGCGAAGGATGGGGTGGGGCCTGGTGCTTGAGTCGTCGACGCCGGGGTGGTCACCACACCCGAGCGCGAGGGCGCTCGCCACCACGCCCGTGGAATACGCCTCCGTTGCTTGCCCGCTCCAGGAACGCGGGCGTAGTATCTCTGGACGGCCTCATCCCGACCTCACCTCGCCTCGCCTCACAGGCCCATCGGCAAACGATCGGATGCCATTCCTCTCCTTGACCGGCTGGACTCGCTCTTGCTGACCGGGGTGGGCGATTCACCGATTCTGCCCCCTAATCTGATCTCGGCGCGGCTGCGCGAGGCGGGGGGCGATCCGCGAGGCGCTCTGGCGGCGGTCCGCCGCCGAATGTATGGCTGCTGCCAGCGTCGGTATCTCTCGACGCCCCTTCGCGAGGAGGGGCGCCTCGCCGTTCTCACCGGAGACACGACCAGCGCCATCAAGGACTACCAGCACTATCTCGCTCTCAGGTCCGAGCCCGAGCCCGCATTGAGACCCGAGATGGAGCGGGTGCGCGAGGAGCTGGCGGCGCTCCTGGCGGAGCCCCGGCGGTGAGCCTCGCTCCTCTCCCCCAGGTGCTCGCGTCGCTAGCCGATCGCTACGTCGTCGAGCGCGAGCTCGGGCGCGGGGGAATGGCCACCGTGTACCTCGCGCGCGACCTTCGCCACGATCGCCTGGTCGCGCTCAAGCTGCTGCATCCCGAGCTCGCCCAGGCGCTTGGTCCCGAGCGCTTCGTCCGCGAGATCAAGCTCGCCGCGCGCCTCCAGCATCCCCACATCCTGCCACTGTTCGACTCGGGCACGGCCGGCGGGATGCCGTACTACGCCATGCCGTATGTCGAGGGCGAGTCGCTCCGCGCCCGGATGGCGCGTGAGCGGCAGCTCGGTCTGGAGGACGCGCTGCGCATCACCCGCGAGGTCGCGGCCGCGCTGGATCACGCCCATACCCAGGGCATCGTCCACCGCGACATCAAGCCGGAAAATGTCCTGCTCACCCGGGACGGCAGCGCGCTGGTGGCCGATTTCGGTATCGCACGCGCCGTAGACGCCGCGAGCGGGGAGAAGCTGACCGAGACCGGGCTCGCGCTCGGCACCCCGGCATACATGAGCCCTGAGCAAGCCGCGGGCGACGGCGGGCTCGACGGCCGCGGCGACATCT
>JBBRGH010000211.1:0-6005 GCA_038240915.1 Gemmatimonadales bacterium
CCGGTCCACCTGCCCGACGGCCAGCCCGGCGGCGAGCGCCGCCCCGCGGGCGGAAGCCCCCGGCACCTCCACGGCGGCCAGCCCCCGGCCGAGGTGGTCGGCCAGCATCCCGCGCCAGGGCGGCGAGGTCGTGCCGCCGCCGGCGAGCCAGAGGTCGCCGCCGGACCGCGCTCCGAGGGCCGTCTGCGCCGTGCGCAGCGCGAGCGCCACTCCCTCGAGCGCCGCGAGGGCCAGGTCGGACCGGTCATGGCCGAGGTCGAGCCCCACCCAGGCGCCGCGCAGGTCCGGCCGGAGGTAGGGCGTGCGCTCCCCGACCAGGTGCGGCAGGAAGAGCGGCGCGCCCGGGCCGATCGGCCGGCCGGCGAGGTCGTAGAACTCCGGCCACTCGTAGCCGAGCAGCCGGCGCACCCAGTCCAGCGCGAGCCCGCCGCCGAGGATCGCCGCCATCCGGTACCAGCCGGTCTCCGCCGCGTAGCAGTGGATGCCCCGCTCGGCCGCCGGGGCGGGCGCGGCCACCGGGGTCACGAACTGGCCGCCCGTGCCGAGGGTCAGCTGCACGGCGCCGGGAGTGACCAGCCCGCTGCCGAGCATCGCGGCGGCCGTGTCGGCGAGGCCGTGCGCCACCGGGATGCCCGCCCGCAGCCCGAGGTCGGCCGCCGCATCCGTTGTCAGCGGCCCGGCGATCTCGGCGGCCTCGTTGATCGGCGGGAGCAGCGCCGGGTCGATCCCCAGGCCGGCGGCGAGGCCGGTCAGCCACGCCCGGCCGGTCAGGTCGTAGAGCAGGGTCGCGGAGGCGTCGGTGTGCTCGGTCGCCGCGATGCCGGTGAGGCGCAGCCGGAGGTAGTCCTTGGGCTGCAGGGCGACGGCTGCCGCCCGCAGCGCGTCCGGCTCGTGCCGGGCGAGCCAGCCGAGGAGCACCCCGGCCATGCCGGGGCTGAAGGGGTTGCCGAGCCGCTCGAGCACCGTGGGCGCCAGTCGGGCCCACTCGGGCTGGAGTCCTGCCGCCCGGGTGTCCGCCCAGGTGATCGCGGGCCGCACCGGCGCGCCGCGCCCGTCGACGAGCACGAGGCCGTGCATCTGGCCGGACAGCCCGATGGCGCCGACGTTCCGCTCGGAGTGCGCCGTCACCTCCCGCACGGCCGAGCAGACGGCGGCCCACCAGGCGTCGGGGCTCGTTTCGGCCCAGCCGGGATGCGGCGCGTCGAGCGGGTAGGCCGCCTGAGCGTCCGCCATCCGCCGTCCTTCCGCATCGACGAGTGCGACTTTGACCGAGCTGGTGCCCAGGTCGATGCCGAGCAGGGTCCTCTCACCAGCGCGCACGGCTGCCTCCCGGGTCTGCGCAAAGCGCGTGGACGGACGATCGAATGCTACGCCGAGTGCCGGCCGGGTGGTGGGCCGGGCGCTCGGCCGGCTGGGAGCGGAAGCCCAGCGCGCGCCCAGCCTCCGGCGCCGACACGGCCTCCTCCGGCGCCGACACGGCCTCCTCCGGCGGGGACTTCGGCGGCGACTCGGGCGGCGGTTTCGGCGGCGGGGACTTCGGCGGCGGGGACTTCGGCGGGTTCTGACCGTTCGCCGGCCGGCGCTCTCCGGGTGCCGGCGGGCAGCCTCGGCGGCCGGACGGTGGGCCGGAAACCGGTAGCCTGAGACCGAACAACGGCCCAGGACGGCCGCGGCCGCCGGGAGACCGGCCCGTGGGCATCCGCAACGGAGAACAGGCTGGTGACCCGTGCGAGACGCCGGCATCCTGGTCCTGCTCCGGCACGGCGAGAGCACCGCGAATGCGGCCGGGCTGTTCACGGGTGTTCTGGATGTCCCGCTGTCGGTGCGCGGGATCCACGAGGCGCACGCCGCTGCCGCCCTGCTCACCGAGGCGGGCCTCGCCCCGCAGTCCGTCTTCAGTTCCGAGCTGCACCGGGCCAGGCAGACCGCCGAGATCGTGATCGGGGACCTGCCCGCCCGCCCGGAGGTCCTCGCCGCGGACTGGCGGTTGAACGAACGCAACTACGGCGCCCTGACCGGCCGGTCGAAGGAGGGCGTGCGGGCCGAGTTCGGCCAGGAGCAGTTCCTCGCCTGGCGTCGCTCGGTGCACACGGCACCGCCGCCGCTCGGCGACGCCGCCTTTGCCGAGCTGCGGGAGTCGGCGCTGTTCCAGCGGCTCCCCGCCGAGGCCCTCACCCGCACCGAGGCGTTGAGCGAGGTGATGACCCGGGTCGCCGCCTTTCACACCGAACGGGTGCAACCGCGGCTCGCCGCGGGCCAGACCGTGCTCGTCGTCGCGCACGGCAACTCCCTGCGGGCATACTGCGCCGTGCTCGACGCGCTCGACGACCACGCCATCCACCGGCTCAACCTGCCGACCGGGCATCCGCTCGTCTACCGGTTCGCCTCGGCTCCGGCGCCCCGACGGCGCGGCGGCCGCTATCTGGATGCCGTCGGCGCGCACGCCGCCGCGATCACCCTCGCCCTCGAGGGCGGAACCTGACCGGTCGGCCGGGTTACTCGCCGACCGTGCCGTCCACGGCCTCTCGGAGCAGGTCGGCGTGCCCGTTGTGGCGCGCGGTCTCCTCGATCAGGTGCAGGAGGATCCAGCGCAGACTCCAGTGTTCGCCGGCGCGGTTCGCGCCGGCCGACAGTGCCCCGAGGTCGACGCCGGCGACGGCCGCGCGGCTGCGGTCACAGGCCGTGCGATAGAGCTCCCGGAGCGACTCCGGGTCGTCCTGGGCCGCGGTGCGGAACTCCCAATCGGGGTCGTCGTCCCAGGAGACGCTGGCCCACGGCTCCTGCTCCGGACGGCCGAGGAAGCGCACCTGGATCCAGTGCTCCTCGACCAGGGCCAGGTGCTTGAGCAGCCCGCCGAGCGTGAGCGTGGACGGCGGCAGGCGCCGGCTCAGCCCTGCGGCATCCAGCCCCTCGGTCTTGCCGAGCAGGGTCGCCCGCTGGTAGTCGAGGAACTGGGCGAGCGTCGTTGCCTCGTCGGCGGCCGGGGTCGGGTCGATGCGGTCCATACCGCCCATGCTCCCACGTCCGCCGCCGCACCGGCACCCCCGGCGCGGGCGTGACTCGGGGTGGCGCCGCGCCCGTGTCGGCAGCCCGCGCCCGCGCCCGCCGCAGCGGGCTGCGGAAACGGGCGCGGCCATGGGGCGCGACCATGCGGCGCGACCCGGCGGCCTAGTACCAGTCCAGCGCCTGCGAGTGCGACCAGGCCGAGCACGGGGTGCCGTAACCGCGGCTGATGTAGTCGAGGCCCCACTTGATCTGGGTGCTCGCGTTGGTCTGCCAGTCCGGCCCGGCCGAGGCCATCTTGCTGCCCGGCAGGGCCTGCGGGATGCCGGTGGCGCCGCTGCCCTCGTTGAGGGCCGTGTATGACCAGCCCGATTCCTTGGCCCACAACTGCGTCAGGCAGGAGAACTGGGACTCGCCCCAGCCGTACCGTGCGGCGGCCAGGTCGCGGGCGGTGGCGCGGGCCCCGTCGGGAGTGTTGGCGGTGGCGAGGGCGGTGGCTGCGGCATCCGCTGCCGCTGCGGCCGCCGCGGCGGCAGCCCGGTCCGATTCTGCCGCCGCGGCCTGCACGGTGGCCGCAATGGTGCGGGTCTGGCCGGTCAGGGAGATGACCGCGTCGAGGTCGAGGGCCTGGTAGTTCGCGAGCGACGTGACGGATGCCGCCAGCGGGCCGACATCGACCTTGTCGCGGGTCGAGGCCATCACCACGGTGGCGTCGCGGAGGGTGTTCTTCGCGCGCCCGTCGGCGTGCGCCTTCGCCGCCTGAGGGTGGACGGCCAGCTGGTCGTGGCGGAGACCCGTGCTCTGGGAGAGCTCGGTGGTCGCCGCGATTCTCGCGGCGCTGGCCTCGCTTGTCTGGGCAGAGGATGCGGCGCCGACGATGAGTCCGGTGAGGGCCAGGGCGGCCGCGGCCGATATGACCGTGGTGCGGCTGCGCTCCCGCCGGGCGGCGAGCTCCTTTCGGGAGGACGGCGTGGACGGCACGCGGGCGGATGGGCGGAACAGGGTGCGGAGGAGGGAGATCATGACTTCCAGGTGGCGGCGCCAGCGGGCAAACGAGGCCGGGGCGCCGGGTCGGTGGACCCGCGGCCGGGTTGCCGGGCGGGCGAAGTGGTCAGTCTGCACGTCGGTACTGGATGAATCCTCACTTTTACCTGTGAAACCCATGCGCGCGTATGGACATCGTTGCCCCGGAATGCCTGCCCTGGTCAACGCGGCACCGAGCCGCCACCGGGCTCCGGCCCGACTGCGCCTAGGCTCGAGCTATGCGATTCGGACTGTTTGTACCCCAGGGCTGGCGTCACGATCTGGTCGGGATCGACCCCGCCGAGCAGTGGGCGGCGATGAGCGGCCTCGCCGCGCACGCCGACGCCGGCGACTGGGAATCGATCTGGGTGTACGACCACTTCCACACCGTCCCGGTGCCGAGCGAGGAAGCCACGCACGAGGCCTGGACCCTGATGAGCGCCTTCGCGGCCACGACGAAGCGGGTGCGGCTCGGCCAGATGTGCACCTGCATGAGCTACCGCAACCCGGCCTACCTGGCCAAGGTGGCCGCGACCATCGACATCATCTCCGGCGGCCGGGTCGAGATGGGCATCGGCGCCGGCTGGTACGAGCACGAGTGGCGCGCCTACGGCTACGGGTTCCCCCGGGCCGGCGAACGCCTCGCCCGGCTCGAGGAGGGCGTCGAGATCATGAAGCAGGCCTGGACGACCGGAATGGCCACCCTCGACGGCACGCATTACCAGGTGGACGGCGCGATCGTGCGGCCGCTCCCGCTGCAGGACGGCGGCATCCCGATCTGGATCGCGGGCGGCGGCGAGAAGGTCACGCTCCGCATCGCGGCGCAGTACGCGAACTACACCAACTTCGACGGGGCGCCGGAGGGGTTCAGCCACAAGAGCGCCCTGCTCGAGGAACACTGCCGGGTGCTGGGCACGGACTTCGGCGCCATCACGCGCTCGGCCAACTACAACACCGTGATCGCGGCGAGCGAGGCCGAGGTGGCCGACCGCCTCGACGTGATCGAGGCGCGGGTCACGCCCCATCTCGGCATCGCGGGCGCGGCGGACTTCATGGCGGAGTACCGCAGCGGGCAGGCACAGGGGGTCGGCACGCCGGAGCAGATCGTCGAGCGACTGAGCGGGATGAAGGAGCGGGGCCTCGGCTACGCCATCCACTACTTCCCGGAGGCGGCCTATGACCGCTCGGGCATCGAGCTGTTCGAGCGCGAGGTCATGCCGGCCCTCCGCTAGCCTCCCCGCGCCCACACCGCCCCCACGCCCCGAGCACGAAGATGGACCCCATGATCGGAACGGACTCCGAGCCCGGCGCCACCTCCGAGCCCGGCCGGCCCGGGCATCCGTCACCGGACCGCGCCGGCTGGGTCGAGGCCAGCGAGGCGCGGTCGGCGGCCTGGCACTCGGAGAGCGGCTGGGCGCCGCCCACCCGCATCATCCCCGTCGACGACGCCCTCACCGCGGATGCCGCCTACCGCCTGGCGAAGGCGGGCACCGGGATGCTGTGGCGCGGCGACTACCTGGGCGGCCGCCAGCTGCTGCAGGCCCTCGCGCGCCGCGTCGACCGCGGCCGGCGCACCCCGTCACCCGACCTGGCGACCGCATTCCGCCGCACCCGCACCGAGGCGGCTCGCCGGGCCCGCCTGCTCGGGCTGGTCCTCGTTCCGCTGGGCGCCGACTACTCGATTCCCCTCCGCCGGGCGCCGGAGGTGGCGGATGCCTGCACCGCGACGTACGGGCCGGCAACCGGGCCGTCGATCGTCGCCCTGCGCGAACTCCTCGGCGTGATCGGGGCGCACCAATGGCGCGTCGAGGGCGTCGACGTCCCGGCGCTCGGGGCGCGCATCCACCCGCACTACGGCGTCTTCTCTCCCGTGCGCGGCGAATACCTCGACCTCGTGCGCACGGCACCCCTGCCGGACGGGGCGAGGTGCGCCTTCGACATCGGCACGGGAACGGGCGTGCTCGCCGCGATCCTCGCCC
>JBBRGH010000212.1:0-5981 GCA_038240915.1 Gemmatimonadales bacterium
ACTTGGCCCCTCCCTTGCCCTAGCGGCTCGCGACCGCTGCCGGCGACGCGCCAGTCCGCGGCATCCCGACAGTCAAACTTGTGTGCTCTCAACTGTCCCGCCGCCCGGACCGACGCCGAAGCGCTGCTGAGCGGCACCCGGGAGGCGGCCGACGCGGTCGAGGGCTCGGCCATGCCGGCGTGGATGAGCCTGGGGGACCAGCGGATCCAGCAGATTGCCCGGCTGGCCGAGCACCTGGAGCGGGCTATCGCGCGCTGTCCACGCCCGGGTTGAGGGTGTCGCCCTTGGACGTCACCGGCTCATTCTGATCGGGCCGGGTCGCCGGCTGCAGAGTGTCCACCGGCATTCCGCCCATGCCGGTCGTATCGCGGGTCATGTCGGGCTGGGCCACGGTGCCCGCCGTGTCGCTCGTGGCGCCGGTTTCCGTCCCCGGGGCGGCGCCGGGCGCCGCGCCCGTCTCGCGCGCCCGGTCGCGGCAACTGCAGCCGGCGAGCGCCATCGCGGCCAGGCAGGCCGCTGCTTGTGAAGTCCATCGCATCGGTGATACCCTCTCTCCTGAAGCCGTCCTCACACCTGCACTGGTTCGGCGAAGCTATGCGCCGGTACCGGAGGCGGAGGTGACCGAGGTCACCGCTCCTGCCGCGGAGTGCCCGTGCCCCATCCCGTCCAGCAGCTCCATCATGTGACCGCCACGGTGGACCGGGCGCAGCCGGATCTCGACTTCTGCGAGCGGCTGCTCGGGCTCCGACTGGTGAAGCGGACGGTCAACTTCGACAACCACAGCGTCTACCATTTCTACTACGGCACCGGGGCGGGCGCGCCCGGGACCATCTGGACCACCTTTCCCTACCACGGCTGGGGCGTGGTCCAGGGCACCCACGGGGCGGGGCAGGTGGTCGCGACCGCGTTCGCGGTGCCGGCCGGTGCGCTGCGGTTCTGGCGGGACCGGCTCGCGACCGCCGGCATCGCGGCGACCGAGGCTGCGCCGCGCTACGGCGCGCCGGTCCTCGCGTTGCGCGATCCGTCCGGTCTCGTGCTCGAGCTGATCGAGGACGCGCGCGACGGTCGGGCGCCATGGGACGAGGTCGTCCCGGCCGAGGCGGCGATCCGCGGGCTCCATTCGATCACCCTCCTGCTGCACGGCCGCGCGCCCACCATCGGACTCATGACCGGCCTGCTCGGCTGCGAAGCCGTGGCCGAGGAGGGCACCCGAACCCGGCTCCGCGCGGGGGCCGACGCGCCGGGTCACCTGGTGGATCTGCTGGAGGATCCGGCCGCGCCGCCAGCCCGGAACGGGCTCGGCACCGTGCACCACGTCGCCTTCGCGATCGAGAGCCCCGAGGCCCAGCTGGCCCTCCGCGCCGAGCTGGTGGCCGCCGGTCGGGAGGTCACCGAGGTGCGCGACCGGACGTACTTCCAGTCCATCTACTTCCGCGAGCCCGGCGGCGTGCTGTTCGAGGTGGCCACGACGGCACCCGGCTTCGCCGTGGACGAGGCGCCCGGCTCGCTGGGCCAGTCGCTCCGGCTGCCGCCCTGGGAAGAGCCGCATCGCACGGCGATCGAGGCCACGCTGCCCCGACTCGACCGCTGACCGCATGATCTCCGCTCGAGTGAGCCGTCTCGCGGGCAACCTCACCGTGCGCGTGCTGGTCGCCATCGCGCTCGGGGGCCTGATCGGCGCGCTCTGGCCGGCCGCCGGGCGGGCGATGAAGCCGGTGGGCGACACCTTCGTCAACCTGGTGCGGATGGTCATCGCGCCCGTCATCTTCCTCACCATCGTCGGCGGTGTGGCCCACACCAGCGACCTCCGCCGGGTGGGGCGGGTCGGGCTCAAGGCGTTCGTGTACTTCGAAGTGGTGACCACGGTCGCGCTCGCGATCGGCCTGGTGGTCATGCACCTGTTCCACCCCGGCGAGGGGATCGACCCCGCCAGGATCCACGCCGGCGACGTCTCGGCCGTCGCGGCGCAGGGTAAAGCGCTCGGGTTCGTCGACTTCCTGACCCACATCGTACCGTCCAGCGTGGTCGGCGCGTTCGCGCAGGGCGAGATCCTCCAGGTCGTCTTCTTCTCCATCCTTTTCGGGGTGGCGCTGGCCTCGCTCGGGCGGGCCGGCCGGCCGGTGGCCCGGATGCTCGACCGACTGACCCAGGTGTTTTTCCGGATCGTCGGGATCGTGATGCTGGTGGCCCCCATCGGGGCGTTCGGCGCGATGGCCTACACGGTGGGCACGTTCGGCGTAGCGTCACTGCTGACGCTCGGCCGGCTCATGCTCTGTGTCTACGCCACGATGGGCCTGTTCATCTTCGGGGCGCTCAACCTGATCGCGCGGCTGGCCGGGGTCAGCCTGTGGCGGCTGCTGGGATTCATCCGGGAAGAGATCCTGATCGTGCTGGGCACCTCCTCGAGCGAGGTGGTGCTGCCGCGGATGCTGGACAAGATGGAACGGTTCGGCTGTGCCCGTCCCGTGGTGGGGCTGGTCATTCCGGCGGGCTACTCGTTCAACCTCGACGGCACCTCGATCTATCTTTCGATGGCCACGCTCTTCATCGCCCAGGCCTACGGGGTGCAGCTCTCGCTCGGCCAGGAGCTGGGCGTGCTCGGCGTGCTGATGGTCACCTCCAAGGGGGCGGCCGGGGTGACCGGATCCGGCTTCATCGTCCTGGCCAGCACGCTCGCGGCGCTGCGCGTGGTGCCGGTCGAAGGTGTCGCGCTGGTCCTGGGCGTGGACCGGTTCATGAGCGAGGCCCGCTCGATCACCAACCTGATCGGCAACGCGGTGGCGACCGTGGTGATCGCCAAGAGCGAGGGCGCGTTCGTCCCCCGGGAGCTGGCCGTCCCGCTCCCGACCACCAGCCAGGAGGCGCTCGCATGATCGCTGCCTTCCGTCGAGGATGTCTCGGGCGCGCACTCCGCTACCCGGGGGTTCTTCTCGCGACGCTCGCCCCGCTGGCGTCGTCGCCCATCGCCGCCCAGGCCGTGCCTCTCGCCGAGTACGCCGCCCGACGCGATTCCCTCGCGGCCCGGCTCGACAGCGGCGTGGTCGTGGCCTTCGGCGCACCGCCCCCCACCGGCGTGGCCCGGGCAGGGCAGCTGCCCGCGTTCCGCTACCTGACCGGCTTTCTCGAGCCCAACGCCGCCCTGGTGCTCGTCCTCCGTGGCGGCCGTGCGAGCGGGACCCTCTATACCCTGGCCCGCGACCCGCGCCGGGCGCTGTACGACGGCTATCTGCCCGACTCCGAGGCCATCGCGCGCGGCACGGGGCTCGCCGCGAGGTCCATGGCGGCGGTCCGGCCCGCGCTCGATTCCCTGGCCGGCACCGGGCTCCCCTTCTATTCGCTCCGCGACTTCACCACCGCCGATGACGCCGAGACCGACTCGCTCACCCGCGGCGCCAGCTTCCTCCGCGCCTTCGCGAGCGCGCATCCCGGGTTCACCCTGCGTGACGCCCATCCGGTCGTGGACAGCCTCCGCACCCGGAAGGCGCCGGCCGAGCGGGCGCTGCTGCAGCGGGCGATCGACATCACCGTCGCCGGGCATCGCGAGGCGATGCGGGCCGTGCGCCCCGGCGTCTGGGAGTACCAGATCGAGGCCTTGCTCGCCTCGGCGTTCCGCCGGACCGGCGGCGACGGCCCGGCCTTCGGCTCGATCGTCGGCTCAGGGCCGAATTCCACCCAGTACCACTACGAGAGCAACGCGCGCCGGATGCAGGCGGGCGACGTGGTCGTGATCGACGTCGGCGCCGGCTATCAGGGGTATGCCGCGGACGTCACCCGGACCCTCCCGGTGAGCGGCCGGTTCACGCCCGAACAGCGGGCCGTCTATCAGATCGTGCGCGACGCGCAGGCCGCGGCCGAGCGGGTGGCCGGCCCGGGCGCCAGCTACCAGGCCTGGCGCGATGCCGCCCGGGCCGTGGTTGCCCGGGGCGTCACCCGGCTGGGCCTGACCGAAGGCGAGGACGCCACCTTCGACCCGCCCTGGGCGGGCCAGTGCGCCCGGCAACCGGTGCGCTGCACCCAGGCGTTCCTCTACATGGCGCACGGGCTGGGACACGGCATCGGGCTCGAGGTGCACGACCCGCCATCGGCCGCGTATGCGGACGGTGCCTTCGCGCCCGGCACCGTCTTCACCATCGAGCCCGGGATCTACGTCAGCACCCGGCTGCTCGACATCCTGCCCGACACCCCGAAGAACCGGTCGATGATCGCCCATGTGCGCGCGGCCGTGGCGCGCTACAACGACATCGGGATTCGGATCGAGGACGACTACGCGATCACGGCCACCGGCGTCGAATGGCTCAGCCGGGCGCCTCGCGAGCTCCGCGAGGTCGAAGCTGCCATGGCGCCCCGTGGCCGCTAGCCCCTCGCCGCGGCCTGTGGCCGATCCGCCCAGCCGGCCCAGATGGCCGCTCCTGTTCGCGCTCGGCCTCTTTCTCCTGGCGGTCGGCGTCGGCCGCGGCGTGTCGCACGGCGCCGGCCGGCTCCAGCGCCTGGCCGCCGGCGAGACCACCGTGACCCAGGCCGTCGTGGTCGAACAGACCCGCGCGGTGGCCCGCCTGGTGACCAGCGAAACGGTCCTGCGCGACGTCGTCATCTACCAGAACAGCCGGCTGGGCTCGACCAAGCGCTCGCTCGTGGTGGCGACCGGCAAGGTGCTCACCGGCTTCGACTTGGACCGCGGCCTGGAGGTCACCGTGGACCATCCCTTGCGCCGGATCCGGATCACCCTGCCACCGCCTGCGGTGCAGGCGGTCGAGATCACCGAACTCAGGACCTACGACGAGCAGCGCGGGCTGTGGAATCCGTTCACCCCGGCGGATCGCGACACCATCTTCGCCCAGGCCCGGCGGCAGCTGGTGGCGGCCGCGGGCGAAGTGGACCTGGCCCGCCATGCCGAGGAGAGCGCCCGCCGGCTGCTCGAGGCGGTGGTACGGGCAGAGGGGTACACCACCGAAGTGCGGTTCGCCGCCCGGCCCGGACACGCGGTCGGTTCGCCGCCCACCGAGCCCGGGCTCTAGTCGAGGCGCCACCGTGCTGGCCTACGTCTTCTGGCATTGGCGACGGCCCGAGGTGCCGCCCGTGGCATACGAGGCCCTCCAGCGGCGGTTTCACGCCGCGCTCGCCGCCGCGCCGCCGGCCGGCTTTCATGGCTCCCGCTGCCTTGGGATCTCGGGGGCGCCGTGGGCAGCCGGCGGGCAGGACGCCTACGAGGACTGGTACCTGCTCGACGGCTCGGCCGCGCTCGACCCGCTCAACGCCGGGGCGGTGACGGCCTCGCGGCAGGTGCCGCACGACGCGGCGGCCGCCGCCGCCGCGAACGGCACCGCGGGGCTCTACCTGCTCCGCGCGGGCGGCGCGGCCACGGGTCCCGGCACCGCCACCTGGTTCGCCAAGCCGGCGGGAATGAGCTACGCGGGACTGGCCACGGCGCTCGACCCGCTGGTCCGGAGCGAGGCCGCCGCGCTCTGGGGCCGCCAGATGGTGCTCGGTCCGTCGCCCGAGTTCTGCCTCCACACCGCCCGCCCGGTGGCGTTGCCGGCACCGCTGGTGCCCCTCCCGCTCGCCTGCCGCCCGGTCTGGCCGGAGCCCGGAGTCCGGCCTTAAGGGGTGCACCGGGTTAGATTTGGGGGCGCCGTCGTCCCTCGCGCCCTGTCCCCCGGATCGAGAGCCCCTCCGTGAGCAGTTACAAGTTCGAGCAGCGCCGCCTGATTCATCGCGGCCGTGAGTTCCATTTCGTCAGCTACGACGCCCAGATCGCCAATGAGCGCCGGGGCGACGTGGCCATGCCCCCGATGTGGTACTTGATGAACGAGGGGAAGCGCCGACCGGTGATGGAGCAGGTGCCCGGTATGCCGGTCGAAGAGCTGGATCGGGCCCTCCTGGCCTGGGTCGAGCTGGAGATCTACTCGGCCACGCCCCGCCGTGCCGTTTAGCGGCCTCAAGCTCCACCCGAACCTGCTTCGGGCCATCAAGGAGCTCGGCTT
>JBBRGH010000213.1:0-5954 GCA_038240915.1 Gemmatimonadales bacterium
GGCCTCCCGGCGGCGGCGCAGCTCGACGACCCGGGGATAGACTCCGATGCTCGAATTGTTGAGGAAGATCCGTCCGCTCACCTGCCCGACGTCCACCCGCCGGACGACGCCCTGGCAGACGACCCGGACCGCGTCGGCCAGGTCGAGCGGGAGGCCCAGGTCCTTGGCGAAGTGGTTGAGCGTGCCGGTCGGCAGCACACCGAGGGGGATGTCCTTCCCCACGATGGCGGCGGCGACGGCGTTCACCGTCCCATCTCCCCCGGCGGCCACGGCCACCCGGCAGCCGCGCTCGGCCGCCGCCCGGGCCTGATCGGCGACCGAACGGCCCGGCTCGGCGGCCAGCAGCGTGGCCGTCCGGCCCTCCGCGGCGAAGAGCTCGACGATCCGGTCCGCGGTCGTGTCGCGGCCGGCCGGACCCGAGGCCGGGTTGAGAATGACGGCCACATCGATCACACTGCATCCTTGGTGGAAGGCGATGCGCGTTCCCTGAACGGCGCGAAGCGAGGTCCGAGATGGGTCAAGAATTCGGGAGGCTGCGGGGCCGGCGGGGGATCACCGTCCTCGCCCTGGTGCTGCTGATTCTGGCAGTCGTGGTCGCGGCGGTGCTCCTCAGCCGGCGCCTGTAACCGGCGCTACTGCATCACGCTGACGCTGTCCACGAAGTAGCCGGTGTGCCCGAAGCAGGTGGTGGGAATGCCACGGTGTTCGGTGTAGTGGAGGACGACGCGCTTGCCGAGGGCGGCGCCGAGGCGGGGCACCACCGCGTCGTCCCGCACGCTGAACTCCCAGATGGTCGGGGTGACGCCGGGCACGATCGACATGGCCAGCTCGCCCTCGTACGTCTTGCAGACCCAGCCGCGGTGGCTGAACTTCTGCAGGATCCCTGCGCGCTCGCCCTCCGAGTAGCTCCACGAGAACGCCAGCCCGATGTAGAGCGTGAACAGCACCAGCGGTACAATCAGCAGCCCGAGGACGATGGGCCAGCGGCGTCGGCGCGGCGCGGGAGCGGTGGAGTCGGTCATCGGGAGGCCGGGGTTGAGGACGCCCAATTATAACGGGCGCCGCCCCAGAGGCGAAAAGACGAATCCCTTGCCGACGGTCACCACCCAGCCGGCTCGCTGGGCGTCGTTGCCGAAACGGCGGGCGAAGTCGAACCGCAGCGCGTCCGTGTCGGTGGAGCGGCTGGCGCCCATGCGAAGTCCGATGCCGGCATCCCAGCCGGTCCGCCGCGGCTCGCCCGCGTACCACGCGCCGCCGTGGTCGACGAAGCCCGCCACCCCCAGGCCAATCATGCCGAGGAAGTCGTTCGCCACGGTGACCCGGTACTCGGCAGTGGCGAAATAGGAGCGGTCGCCGGTGAAGGCGTGGCTCCGGAAGGCGCGTGGGCCGGTGCCCAGGCCGAGATCGAACTCGGAGCCCGGCGCCGGATGCTCGAGCCAGCCGCCCTCGAGATGCAGAATGCCCACCTGGTTGGGCCCCGGCTGAAGCACCGCGGTGGCCGCGAGCTGGACCGAGCCGCTGTCCAGACCTGCCGCGTCGTAGAGCCCGCCCGCGGCCCCTTCCAGGTACCCGAATCCGCCCGGCAGTTCGACCCCCAGCCGGGCCGCCACCTGCGGCGCCATGCCGTCCCGCTCGTAGCCGAAGACCTCGGGCGCCACCAGGATCCCGGCCCGGACCGTGAGGCCGAGGTCCACGTCCTCCTCCCGCGCAAAGCCGGCGTAGCCCCGGGTCACCAGAAACCGGGCGCGGCTCCAGCTGACATAGGGGCCGACCGCGCCGGTGACGGTCTTCTCGAACGCCGCCGGGGACCCCTCCGGGCGAAAGTCCTCCCGCCGCACCTGCGCCTGCGCCCCGAGCCGGAGATAGCCCTCGGACGACGCCCGGAGGGCCCACGCAGCGGACCCGCGCACCAGGGTGTAGCGATGGGTCAGGGTGTCTTGCGCCTCGTCCGCGCCGTCGAAGAAGCGGAGCACCCGCTCATCCCGGTCCTCGGCCTCGAGCCGGAACCCGTGGCGCGAGGTGAGGGCATAGAACGGCTGATCGAGCGCCAGCAGGGAGACCCGTCCGTCCGAGCGGTCCTCGTACAGGGCGCTCAGTCCGACCGTGCCGGCGAACAGTCGGGGGCGGCGGAAGGCGAGCGTCACCGACGTGCGGTCGGGCGTCTTCCGATAGCGGACCGCGGCCGAAGAGGCGGTGCCGAGCAGGTTCGCCTCGACCAGGCCGATGGTGAAGGCCACCTCCCCGCCGGTGCTTCGAAAGCGCCAGTCGGCCTGGGTGCTCCAGCCGTCCTTGGTGAGCACCCGGGCCACCAGCCCGGAGTCGGTGCGGACGGTATCGATGCGGACGCGCCGGAAGATCCCCAGGGCCCGGAGGTTCCGCTCCGACTCGGCGGCGCGGGCGGAGTCGAACGACTCACCCGGGTGGAACAGCAGCTCCCGCCGGATGGTGGCGGGGCGGGTCTGGAAGTGGAGCGCGTTCCCCAGCCGGGCGATCCAGCCGCGCTCGTCGGGATCGAAGATGTCCCGGCGATCAAGCTCCACGGCCCGGAGGGTGTCGCCGCCGGCCCCCGCCGAGTCGGCCAGGACCTGTCCGGCGAGGCGGCAGGGGACGACGAGCAGGGCCAGCGGCAGGAGGTGCCGAAATCGCAAACGCGCTCCAGATCACGGGGGCCGGAAAGATACCACCGGGCTCAGACCAAGTCGGCCACGCTGCCGAGCAGGCGGTCCGGCACCACATCGCTCCCCGCGAGGGCGTCCTCCCGGAACTTGCCGGTCCGGACCAGCCACCCTTGAAGTCCTGCCCCCTGGGCGCCCTGGACGTCGCTCCACAGGTCGTCGCCCACCATCGCCACTTGCCGATCCGGCGTCAGCCCGAGGCTCCGTACCGCGGCGTGGAAAAACGCCGCGCTGGGCTTGCCGGCCACGACGGCCGCCCGGCCGGACGCGTACTCCAGCGCGGCGACGAAAGGCCCCGCGTCGAGCACCAGGCGATCGCCCTGCCGGAAGTAACGGTCGCGCGAGAGGGCCACCAGCGCGGCGCCGGCCATGAGCTGTTCGAAGGCTTCCTGCAGCAGCGCGAAGGTCCAGCGCCCGCCGAGGTCGCCCAGGACGACCACGTCGGCCGCGGCACTCGGCCGGCCCGACGTGCCGCCGCACAGGGTCAGGGTATCCATGTCCTCGAGCGCGCCGGCCGGCACGAAGGGGGCCACCCGGGCGTACCCGGCGGCCTCGACCAAGGCGACGCCCGCCAGGGTGGCGGTGACTACCTCCTCCGGCGACACGGCGAGGCCGTATCCCGCCAGCCGCTCCACCAGCATGCGCCTGGAGCGGCTGGTCGTGTTGGTGACCAGCCGGAACGGCACGGCGGCCGCCCGGAGGCGCGCCAGGGCCGCGGCCGCCCCAGGAAGGGCGGCGTCGCCCGCGTAGAGCGTCCCGTCGAGGTCCAGCAGGAAAGCGGAGGGGACTGAGGATGGCATGGTTGTCGCATTGAGTTCGACCCGGTTATCGTGCACTCAGGTTCCCCCAGTAAGGATGACCATGCCCTTCCCGATGCTGCTCGCCCATGCCGCGCTCCTGGCCCGCCTGCTCTCGCCCTATCCGTTCGCGGTCGGGGAAACCCTGGAGTACGACGCCAAGCTGGGCATCATCCCGATCGGCTCGGCCCGGCTGACGGTCAATCCGATGTCCCGCGAGCGCGGCGCCGAGGCGTTCGTGTTCGCGGCCACGGGGGAAGGGAGGCCGATGGGTCTCCGGGTGGGGGCCGATCTCACGTCCTACGTCGGCACCCGCGGGTTCAGCTCGCTCCGCTTTCACCGCAAGGTCTACCAGGGCGGCAGCGTGGAGGAGTCGCAGTTTCAGATCGTAGGGGATTCCAGCCGCTATCGCCAGGACGGGGTGCCGCAGGACTGGGCCACCCCGAAACAGCCGCTCGACGAGTTGGCGTTCCTGTATTACCTGCGGACGGCGCCGCTCACGGTGGGGGCCACCTACCAGGTCCCGCGCTATTTCAAGACCGGGTACAACCCGATTCAGGTCCGGGTGGCCAGCCGGACCGAGTGGCAGCTGCCGGGCGGCCGCACCGTGCCGGCGCTCACGCTGGTGATCACGTCCCACGGCACGCAGATGAGCGTCACCCTGACCGACGACGCCCGCCGGCTGCCGGTGGAAATGGAGCTGCCGCTCCCCTTCGGGCAGGTGACGCTGGAGCTGACGCGGGTCGGCTGAGCCGCCCCTAGTATCGACCGATGTAGGTGTCGATCTCCCACTGGCTCACCTGCAGGTTGTACTGCAGCACTTCGTCCCGCTTGGCCTCCAGGAAGCGCTCCGTCAGGTGCTCGCCCAGTGCCTCCTTCACCACGTCGTCCTTCTCGAACAGCTCCAGCGCCTCGTGCAGGTCCCGCGGCAGCTCGTCGATCCGGTACTTCCGCCGGTCCCGGAAGCTCATCGTGAAGATGTTGCGGTGGACCGGCTCCCGGGCCTCCAGCTTGCGCTCCACCCCGTCGAGGCCGGCCGCCAGCTGGACGGTGAGTGCCAGGTACGGATTGCAGGCGGGGTCGGGCATCCGGAGCTCGCAGCGCGTGCCCAGCCCCCGGCGATCCGGAATCCGGACCAGCGGCGAGCGGTTCCGGGTGGACCAGGCCACGTTGCTCGGCGCCTCGTAGCCCGGCACCAGCCGCTTGTAGCTGTTGATCAGGGGGTTGGTGATCGCGCAGAAGCCGCGCGCGTGCTGCAGCAGCCCCTCGATGTAGCTCAGCGCCACCCGCGAGAGCTGGTACTCGGCCTTGGCCTCGAAAAACGCGTTCTCGTTGCCCCGGAACAGCGACTGGTGGGTGTGCATGCCGCTGCCGTTGATCCCCTGGATCGGCTTGGGCATGAACGAGGCGATGTAGCCGTACCGGTTGGCGACGTTCCGGACCACGAACTTGAACGTGGTGAGGTTGTCGGCGGTGACCAGGGCGTCGGCGTACTTGAAGTCGATCTCGTGCTGGCCGTGCGCCACCTCGTGGTGGGCCGCCTCGACCTCGAAGCCCATCTCCACCAGCTGCTCCACGATGACCCGACGGATCTCCTCCCCCTTGTCGAGCGGCCCCAGATCGAAGTAGGAGGCGGAGTCGTGGGTGGTGGTGGGGGACGAGCCGTCCGGGGCCTTCTCGAACAGGAAGAACTCCGCCTCGCAGCCGGCCATCATGGTGTAGCCGAGCTTCCTGGCCCGGGCCAGCTGGCGCTTGAGGGTCAACCGGGGGCAGCCGGCGAACGGCTGCTCGTCCGGCGTGTAGATATCGCACAGGAGCCGCGCCACCCGCCCGCCTTCGTCGTCGTACGGCAGGATCCGGAAGGTGGCCAGGTCGGGCTTGAGCAGCATGTCCGATTCTTCGATCCGGACGAACCCCTCGATCGACGACCCGTCGAACATGATCTCGCCGTCCAGTGCCTTGGCGAACTGGCTCCGAGGCACCTCGACGTTCTTGTTGATGCCCATGATGTCGGTAAACTGGAGCCGGATGAAATCGACGCCGAAGCGCTTCGAGACCTCGAGCAGATCCGCCTTCTTCGCTCCGCTCAGGTCGGTCGGGAAGTTCTCGAGGCTGGGCCGCTCGACCGAGCCGCTCGACCGTTGCTTGGCGTGCGCCATGTCTGCCACTCTCCGGGTCGGGGAGGAAGGGAAAGCCGCTGCGACATCGACTGAAAGAAATCCCCGGCGCGGTCGCGAGGTAAGGCCCCCGGCGCCGTCCTTTTCCGGGCTGCATCACCGGTGTACGCTTCTGCCGCGATGACCGCCTCACCCTCTGTCTGTCCGGCCTGCGGCAGCCCCGCCGCGGGCAGGTTCTGCAGCGCCTGCGGCGCCAGCCTGGTGGCCCGGACCTGCGCCGGCTGCCGGGCCGACCTGGCCCCGCAGGCGCGCTTCTGCCACCGGTGCGGCCGTCCCGCTGGTGCCCAGGCGGGAGCCGGTGCCTC
>JBBRGH010000214.1:0-5946 GCA_038240915.1 Gemmatimonadales bacterium
CTGCGGAGAGAGGAGCAGGTCGCTGGCGGTGGGCGCTTTGCGATAGCCCTCGAGGTCCACCGTCCGGGCCATGCGCCGGCCGGACACCGAATCCTCGACGTTGACCTCGAGGTTGTAGCGGCCGGGGGCCAGGCTGAACCGCACCATTTCGACGGCAAACGCCTCCGGCACGCGGACCGCGGCCGGGGCGTGGTTCATCCACGACTGCTGCAGCAGGGTGAGCCCGGTGGAGTCGGTCACCTTCACCCCGACCCGGTAGCTCAACGACCCCGTGGCGCCCTCACCCGAGGGCTCGAGCACCGCGTAGGGCACCTGCACGAACGCGTTGACTTCGGTCCGGCCCTGCTCCGCGCGGTACGACCGGACCGCGCGGAGGATGAGCCCGGCGTCGGGCTGCCGGGGCGCCTGCCCCGGGTGTGCGAACGCCGTCATGGCCGCCAGGGCCAGCAAACGGACTGCGATCATAGGTCAGCAACCACCACTTCTAAGCGACGGACCGGCCTTACCACCCCAGCGAGAAGCTGAAGAAGTTGGTCGGACCAAGGATGCCGAGATACTTGTAGGCGTAGTCCAGGCTCAGGCCGAAGCCGTTCCCATTCCCGCCGTACTGGAGCCCGCCGCCGAAGGCGAGGCCCTGCAGATTCTCCTCGTCGCTCAGCGCGGTGGTGGAGGTCTGTGGGGTGAGCCCGTTGGCGCCGGTGTAGCTGTAGCTGCCCCGGAGCGCGAAGCCGAAGTTGGAGCCGCCGAGCTTCTGCGACTGCCACTCCGAGCCGACGGCGAAGCCGGGCGAGTTGTTGTTCGGCTGGTTGAAGTCGCCCAGGACCGTGAGGCGATTGTTCTCGCCGGTGAGGACGTCGTACGCCAGCCCGACCCGGAAGGTCGTGGGCAGCGGGAAGTCCTTGGTCAGCAGGTTGGCCTGCTGCGGCAGACTCGGCGTCGGATCTTCGCCCGGCAGCGGATCCCGCTGCACGTTGCCTTCCAGCCCGGTGCCCGAATAGGTCAGGCTGGAGCCGAGGTTGGCGAGGACGAAGGAGAACTTGACCGGATGGTTGTTGAGCGACGCGTGGAAGTTGGTGCCGAAATCCACGGCGAAGGCGCTCCCGCTCACCGTGCCCAGCCGGTCGTTGACGAACTTCGCCGTGATCCCGGCCGAGAAGCGGTCGGAGAAATTCTGGGCAAAGGTGGCGCCGACGAAGCTCTGGTTGACCGAGTAGGTCCCGCCGGTGCCGTCCGGCTGCTCCTCGGTGTAGATCGGCTGGTCCTTGAACCCGAAGGTACCGACCTGGAAGCCGATGGTGCGGGCCCCGCCCGAGAACGGGAAGGCGACGCCGCCCCAGCTGTAGCGGGTATTGGCCACGTAGTCGTAGGTGCCGATCATGAGGCCGGCCCGGTCGATCATGGCCACGCCCGCGGGGTTGTAGTAGAGCGCGCTGACGTCCGTGGCGATCGCAGCGAACGAGCCGCCGAGGGCCGTGCCCCGGGCGCCCGCACCGAGTAGGAGGAACTCCGCCGACGTGGTGCCGTAGGCGGTGTTGTTTTCCTGTCCGACCGGCTGCCCGGTGGAATTCTGCGCCGCCAGGCCCGCCGGGAGCGCGTTGAGCAGTCCGAAGGCAAGCAGCCACCCGGGTGCAGTGAGCTTCTGCATAGATGTCGATCTCCTGAAGGTTGGGGCGGGCCCTGCGGCCCGCCCCCGTCGAAGGCCTACTGGGCGAAGTTCACGACCGTGAAGCGGCCCACCCTGCGGGCGTCGCCGGCTTCGACGTGGAAGAAGTACACTCCACTCGCGACCACCTGGTTATTGCGGTTCCGCAGATCCCAGTTGATCTCGTTCCCCTGCGAATTGCTGGTGGAGCTGTACTGACCGCCGTGATGCTCGAGCATGCGGACCAGCACGCCGCTCGCCGAGTAGATCCGGATGATCGCATCCTGCGGAAGTCCGACGAACTTCAGCACCTTCTGGTCCGTGCTCGCCTCGTACGCGCTCTTCACGTAGTAGGGGTCGGGCACGGTGTGTACGCTGCGCAGATCGCTGTTCTTGGCCTGGGCGACCACGCTGGTGACGCCGAACTCGAGCGCCGCGGTGGCGCCGACGGCGGTGAAGGGCCGCGCGCCGGGCGGAGTGAAGGTGTAGGTGCCCGGGCCACCGGTGATGCTCCCGACATATGACCGGAGCGACCACACCGTACCCTGCGCCGGAATGGCGGGCATCGACATCACGAAAATGTCGCCGGCCAGGTAGAAGATGAATCCCGGATCGGCCGCCGGGGGAATGACCCCGGCCTCGGTGAAGTCGGTCTTGAAGAAGGCCACGCTCCCGAGCTGGGCGGTGTTGCTGAGCGGGACCGGCCCGCTGGCGCAGTCGAGCCGGTTCGACGGTTCGGTAATGTTACCCGTGGCCCAGGGCTCCACGCACCCGAGATCGAGCGCCGTCAGGACCGTCGGCCGATTGGGAGACGGAGTGTTGGTCGCATCACCCGCACCGTCCGGGGCGGCAGCCTGGTTCAGAATGCCCCAGCCAGCCCCCATCCGGGTCTCGTACGGGACCACGACGTTGTTGGAGATGTCGATCACCGAATCGATCACGCCGCCGGTGCCCCAGTACACGTTGAAGTCGGCGGCCCGACGTACGGTCGGCAGGACCCAATCCATGTTGCGCCACGATCCGTTCAGCTGGATGTAGGGCAGGAGCTGCTGAATCGTGGTCACGCCCGTGAGTGCACCCGCGTTGTTGTACGCCGTCAGGTCGCAGTTGGCCGGGCTGTGCGGCGTGCCGCTGCTCCCGGCTTCCGGGATGCAGTTGGCCGCGTTCGGGTTGTCCACAGTCTCGTTGTTCGCCGGCGAGGGGCCATTGAACCAGCGGGAGCCGTTGTAGAAGCAGTTGGTCCCGTCGCCGAAGTCCGCGAATTTGCATCCGACACCCCAGCCGCCCAGTTCGGCCCCGGTGGCCGTTCGGATAGTGGCCTGGCCCTGCAGTTTGAAGGGCGATGTCCCCTCGAACTTGGCGGCCGTGGCTGGATCGACCGTGAGCGCTTCGAAGAAGGCACTCGCCTCTTCGGTGGTGCCTGGACTCGCGCCGCTGCCGGCGTAGTTGGCCTGGGTCAACGCGATATTGGTCTTGAAGCTGTCCACCCCATTCGCGAGCGTGACATAGTACTGGGCCGGCACCGCCGGCCCCGTCGCAACGCCGTACGCGGCGGTGACATCGGACTGACCCATGGTCAGGCTGTCGAGGCGCATGGTCAGCGCCCCCGCCTGGCTCGGCTGGATGACCGCGGCGGCGAACTCGCCCACGAAGCCCACCACGCCGCCATTCGCCGGTTGAGCCGGACCGCTGAACTTGCCGGTGGCCGCATCGAGCGTCGGTGCGGTCTTGATCACCGTATCCATCGCGACCCCGCGGCCGATCAGGTGCGAGACCAGACTACTGGCGACCTGCGCGTTGGACACCGGCGGCGTCGGCGTGACCGCCTTGGTGGCCTTGTTCGACTCGAGGCTCGAGAGACCCGAGACCTGGGAGTTCACGTCGAACGCCACGACCGAGTAGAAGTACCGCAGGCTGTTGCGGACGTTCCGGTCGATGAAGAGGAAGGGCACGCCGCTGTTGGTCAGCTGGGTCGAGACGCCCTGCGCGATCCGGCCACGCGAGACGTCGGCGAAGGCGGTGTCGAGCAGGCCGGGCAGGACCTGCGCCTTGCCGTCGGCCAGGAGCACCCGGCTGCCCGGCTTCACCTGGGTGACGGTCCCGACCAGGTCGACGGGCGTCGACGTGACGTACGGGCTGCCGGGCAGCGGCGTATCGAAAACCACCGCGCACTCGGTGGTCACCCCCAGCTCCGGGGCGCAGGTCGCGGTCGGGTTGATGAGGCCACGGAAATCGTTGAAGACGCCTTTGCCGTCCGCCGAGGGCGCGTAGTCGAACTGCGCGATCAGCTGGAGCTCGCTCGGGTTGCTGGTCCGGCCGCGGTAGATCCGGTAGCCCTCCACGTCGTTGCCGCGGAAGTTCGGATCGTACAGCGCGTTCGGCAGACCGTTGATGGTCGGCTGGCTGGCGATCTGGAAGAACGGGTCCGGGGTCGTTTCGGTGTTGGACCGGGCCCAGAGCACCGTCACCTGGTTGTTCCCGGGGACCAGGAAGAACTCGGGCCGCTCGGGCGAGAACGGCAGCAGGAACTTGCCGTCGAAGATCGACTGCGCCGTCTTGGCCTTGCCGAGCAGCGAGCCCGGCTGGGCGCTGATCTCGTCCTGCGTCACCTTGGTCGGATCGGTGTCGCCGGGGCCATTGTTGCTGAAGCCGAGATAGCCGGTCACCGTGTCGATCGCGTTCACGCCGCTCGCCATCCGGGCGGGATCGCCCATGATGGTCAGGTTGGAGTTCGAGGTGGCCGGCTTCACGTCGCAGCCGGCGCCCGGGCACCCGCCCACCGAGACCGGCGGCGCGAAGATGTACGCCACTACGATGGTGCCCGAGCCACCCGGCGCCAGGGTCAGCGGCCCCGAGGATTCGAGAAAGCGCATGTCGGCCGCGCTGCCGATGTTGACGAAGCAGATCTTGGACGCCAGCGGATCCGGGATCGAGCAGGCGCCGTCCGTCGGGGTCAGGCCGCCGGTGATGTAGCGGTAGAGCTGCTTGTCATCGTTCGGGTCTTGCAGCGAACCGGAGGAGCGGGAGAAGGTGCTGAACAGGGTCAGACCGACTTCACTGCCCGTGCTCGGATCGATCGGGCTGCGGAGGTATTTGACGCCCACGAAGCCGGGGCCGTTGAAGAACGGGGCTGAGCCGAAAATGGCCGGATCGAACGACCAGCCGATGCTCCGCGCGGCCGCCTCACCGAAGGTGTGCTCGTAGGTGTACCCCATCGCGAACGGCACGTTGACGGCGGCGTAATTCCCGTCCGCCGCCGCCACGTCCATGTCCGCCACGAAGGCGGCGAACAGGTTGTTGATGGTGTAGCCGCCGGCCGGCAGCGCGATGCCGTATTTGGCGGTGTTGAGCGCCTGGAAGTCGGCCGCCTTGGACAGGAGGATGTCCCGCATGGCCGGCCGGATGGCGGCATAGTCGGCGGCATTGGTGCTGGTGATGTTGTAGAAGGTATACAGGAAGTAGATGATGTCTTCGTTGCCCGAGGGGAAGTTCCAGCCCAGCGCCCGGGTCTCGACCACGATGCCGAGCGGGTGGGTCCGGCTCTCGAGCCGGGCGGGATCGCCTTCCCAGCTCACGAACCAGAGGTCGCCCTGCGAGGCGGCCACGCCGCCCTGCAAGGCGGGATCGTACAGGTCGCCCTGGGGGTCGCTGCCGAGCGCGAGATCCACGCAGGGGCCGGTGGCGGTGGTGGCCTGGCAGGGCACCCGGGCCGCGTCGGGCCAGCTGGCCGCGTCGGTCGCGTCGGACGAGGCGAAGATCGGCCGGACTTCCTGGCCGTTGTCACCGCCGGCGGTGTTGTTGAAGAAGGCGCCCGCCGTGTCCCCGGCGAACCCGTTGACCGACTTGTCGCCCGGTGCGATCACGCCGGCCACGTTGATGCCGGAGCCGAAGACGTACTGGTCCGCGGTGCCGCGGGGCCAGATGCCGCCGCCGACCGTGGAGGAGCCGGTGGCGCAGATCTGGCCGGAGGAGAACACCCGGCACTGCACCCGGTTGGTCGAAAAGACGTTCTGGGCGCTCGAGAAGAGCCGGAACCCGCCGGGCTTCGAGGGCCGCGGCTTGGCCACCGCCGTCGATGCGACGGTGGCGCCCAGCGCCACGGCCGCCACGACCGCCCGTACCAACACGCGCTGACAACGCGAGAAACGCATCCCGTCCTCCTTAGAGAGAAACACAGCCCCCGCACTCTCCACGGCCCGGCGCGAGTGGCCGGGCCGCGGGGAGCTCGGGGTGGTCAAATCAGAAGTTGATCTCGAGGCCCAGGCGGGCACGGCGCGGAGCGCCGTACTGCTCCTGCGTGCCGC
>JBBRGH010000215.1:0-5929 GCA_038240915.1 Gemmatimonadales bacterium
CAGAAGCCAGCTCCGCAGGCTCCCGTGCGCGACGTCAAAGCGATCGATTTTCAGCCAGACCGCCACGAACCCGTCATGCACTACATCCTCCGCAGCCCCTCGGTCGCGCAGCACTCGGATGGCGACTGCCATCGCGACGCCCGCATACCGGTCATACAGCTCGCCGACCGCCTCGCGGTCGCCGGAACGGATGCGGCGAGCCAAGACCGCGTCCTGGTCGTGCCGCTCGGTCCCCACCACGCAAGTTCCTCGTGACGCGGCCTGCCGCTCACCTAGGGAACGGCTGAGTGCCGCGGGTGCATCACCCGGCCAGTGCCGTGCGACGGAGGCCGAGGATACCATCGGATCCCGGAGGTTGACCCCCGCGGAGAAGAGCTCGCGCGCAGATCACCATGGTCCGGACGGGATTCGCAACGAAACTGGTTACGAATCTCGGTGCCGCCGCTACGCTGAGCGGGTGACCCGCGTGCTCGTCACAGGCGGCACGGGCGTTCTTGGACGCCGTGTAGCCGACGCGCTCTGCGGACGGGCGAGCGTCCGCATCATGAGCCGAACCGGCGCAGCGGAGACTACCGGCGGCGTCGAGTTGGTGATCGCTGATCTCGAGGACGGCTCTGACCTGACCTATGCGCTGGCCGGCGTGAATGCGCTCATCCATCTCACCTCACCGCCCAGCACGCCCGCCACGTCCTCGACGTGATCCTCCAGGCGTACGCCTCCATCGCCGACGGCCAGTCGCACGAGACTCAGACCACGTTCTGAATGTTTCGGGACGCTGAGGCGTCGATAAGAGCAAAGGAGGGGCAGGCTGAGCAACCGTGAAGGGGTCGTCGCCGCGAACGCCCATGCGGCTCGCGCCGCCGCCTTCGAGCGGCTGGTCGAGGACCGCCTCGATGCGACCTATCGCGTCGCTCGCTTGATTCTCCGCGACGCTCAGGAGGCAGAAGATGCAACACACGACGCGTTCGTCTGCGCTTGGCGGGATCATGGCCGGCTCCGGGATCCGGACCGATTCGACGCCTGGTTCGGCCGAATCAATGCCTGCCGGGATCGCCTCCGGCGTGGCAGCCACCGACGCCACGACGATCTGGATCGAGCAGCTTCGGCGGCTGCCCCATCTGACGCCAATCGCCAGGTCGATGAGCGAGACGCCCTCGAACGCGCATTCCGCACGCTCAATGCCGACCAGCGCATCGCGGTGGTCCTTCGCTACTACCGCGATCTCCCCGTGGAGCAGGTTGCTCGGACGGTTGGGGCGCCAGTAGGCACCGTGCGCTCACGGCTCCATTACGGGCTCAAGGAGATGCGGCGGGCGCTGGAATCTGACACCCAGGGGATGGACCGATGATCGACGCCGACCTCGAACGCCACCTGCAGAGCTGGCTGGAAGCCGATGCCGGTGTCTTCGGCGTCCCCGATACGCTGCGCCGTCGGATCGCCGACATCCCGGCCCAGCCGACGGCGCGTGGCTGGCTGCATTTCGGCTCGTGGACCGCGGTGCCCGCGGCGGCCGCCGTGGGGGTGGCCGGCCTGCTGATCGCGACCATGTTCTTCGGTCTCTTCGATGCCCCGGCCGGCACCGATGGCGGAACCTGCAACAACCGCCAGACGCAGCAGGCGATCGATCACCTGCGGGACGCGGCCGGGTACCGGTTCACCAGCCGCGACCAGATACGCGAATACGACCCGGCGGTGCCGATCTCGATCAGCAACCCGCAGTACGTCTGGCAGGAGGGATTGCTGTCCGAGGGCGCCTACCTGGCGCCGGACCGCGTCAAGGAAAGGGTGGGTCCCCACCCCCCGACCGTTGATCGCGGGCACGACGAGCAGGTCCAGATCGGTGGAGAGACCTTCCAGCTGCGCTCCGTCGACGGCAAACCGACCTGGTTCAAAGTCAAGAACTGGCCGACCGCCAACATGGTTTATGGCTACATGGCGATCGGGTGGAGCATCTTCCCCGCCGTGTCGACCATGCCGTTCGGCGCGAACCTCGTCCCCGACGAGCTGCCCGGAACGGGTGGTTGCACCACGGCCGCGCTCATCCCCGGCGACGCGCAGCAGCGGATCCTCGCCCTCCGCGTGGAGATCGGCTCCAATCGGCCGACCGCAACCTACCTCGGCCCATCTGACCAGGCGCCGCGGGCGAAGGGCCAGACGAGCACCACCTTCGAGATCACCTGGACCACGCCGTCTGCCGACGAGTTCAATGCTCCGGATTCCTTTGTCGATGAGTCCAGCGGCCAGAGCGACCAAACGGTTCCCCCACAGCCGACCCCGGTGCTGCCATCGTTCGGGCCCTCCGCTTGGGCACCCGTCGCGCTGCCAAACCCCGCCCCCGAGGGGGGAAGCGCCAGCCTGGCGGCGACCGCCTTCGGCGATGAACGCTTCGTGGCGGTGGGCGGCTCGGTCACCGGCATGGTCAATCCAACTCCGGACCAGTACCGGGGCATCGTCTGGACCTCATCCGATGGCGAGCTCTGGGAGCCGGTCGACGGTCCCGATGGCTTCACCGGCCTCAACTTCTCAACCGTCGCCTGGGACGGCTCGACGTTCCTGGCAATCGGCTATCGGGTAAATCCGCCGGCGGCCGATGGCACATATGTGGCCGAGCGGCCGGAGAGCTGGACCTCGACCGATGGAGTCAGCTGGCAGCCCGGCGGCAAGTTCCCGCAGGATGCCATCGTGGGGACGCTCCTTCCCGGCGGACCCGGATGGGTGGCGAGCGGCGTGATCTTCAGCGGGGGGACGAACCCGGTCCCGCAGACAACCCGCCCGGTGTTCTTCACCAGCGCCGACGGTGCGACGTGGTCGACGGTCGACCTGCCGGATACCGGCTCCGGCCACATCGGCGACCTGACGGTGCTGAGCGGCGGCGGCTTCCTCGCCATCGGATGCGAGCTGCCGGGAGCGGCCAACGCCACTGGCGAGGCCTGCCTGACCCGCCTGTGGCGCTCCGACGACGGCCTGACATGGACGCACGGGCCGATCCTCGACGTCGAGCTGGGCGATATCGTCGCAACGCCAGACGGCTTCCTGGCGACCGGCCACGATCCGGCAGCCGGCGGGCCAGGGGTCGGAAGCTCCAGCCTCTATGCATCGCCCGACGGCGACGTGTGGACGTCGGTGCCCGACTTCCCGGTCGGATCGACGATGGGTCCGGGACGGATCAGGGCCCTCGGTGACAGCCTGGTGATCGACGGGCAGCTGAGCGACAGCGTGATGGTCGACGGGCAGCTCATGCCGACCGGGACCTACCCCATCGCCACCGCATGGCGGTCGACCGACGGCGGCACGACGTGGGAATCGATCTCACTGGCGCTGCCCGAGGGCGCAGCCGGCAGCTCCGCCGAGACAGCCGTTCAGGGATCGTCCGGCCTCGTCTTCCTGGGCAGCGCGCAGATCGGCGAGGGCCGGGGGATCCCCGTGATGTGGGTCGGGCCCTAGCTGGCCGACCGGCGCCTCACGCCAGCGCGCGGAATCCGATATCCGGGGCGCCGGGGATGGTCAACAGCGGAGGCGCAACCAGCAGCAGGAGCGCCGCGAGGAGCAGGACCAGACCGGTGACGGTGTAGACCAGCACCGGTGCTGCCTGGCGCGGCGATGTGTCGGTGACCTGGTAGAGCTTCATCATCGATGAGTGCCTCCCGCCACAGCATCGACTGCTGGGCCGGGATGGCCAGCAACCAGCCGACAGGTACGCTGTCGAACGTGGCTTGCACGCCACGTCGGCTCCTGCCCATCATCCGAAGGATGGAGACTCCACGGCTGCGACTGGCGCGCCTCGACGAGGCGGACGCAATCGACGCGCTGATGAAGGCCTCAACCGCCGACCTCTTTCCCCTCTTCTACGACGCAAAGCAGACGGCGGCGTCGGTCCGCTACATTGCCAGCGTCGATCGGACGCTGATCGAGGATGGCACGTACTTCGTGATCGAGGGTGGCGGCGAGCTGGTGGGCTGTGGCGGCTGGAGCCGACGCGACAAGCTGTACACTGGCTCCGGCGAAGGCGCCGGCGACGCTCGGCTGCTCGACCCGGCAACGGAGCCCGCGCGCGTGCGCGCCATGTTCGTCCGCGCCGACTGGACGCGGCGCGGCCTCGGCACACGGATCCTGGAGGCGTGCGAGGAGGCCGCCCGGGCCGAAGGCTTCCGGACGCTGGCCCTCGTGGCGACCCTCCCCGGCCTCCCGCTCTACGAGCGCTACGGCTTCGCGATCACCGAGCAGGTCGAGGTCAAGATGCCGGACGGCACCACCATCGGATGCGCGGCGATGGAGAAGGCGATCGCGCCATGACCGATGCCCTGAACGACGCCTTGAACGACGCCGCGCGCAAGCTCCTCGATTCCGATGCCGTCGCGACGGTCGCCACGCTCGGCCCCGACGGCGCGCCGCAGCTCAGCGCCGCGTGGGTGGGGCTCGAGGGTGACGAGATCGTCTTCGGCACGCTCGACGACCAGCGCAAGCTCAGGAACCTCCGTCGCGACCCACGCATCGCGATCACGCTCCAGTCGGCCGGCATCAACCGCTGGGGCCTGCGCGAGTACCTCGTGATCGACGGCGTCGCAAGGGTCACCGAGGGCGGGGCTGCGCAGCTGCTCCAGCGCCTGGCGCGGACCTACATCGGCCCGGATGCGGTCTTCCCGGCGATGCCGGACCCACCGCCCGGCTTCGTGACACGTATCACGGTGCAGCGGATCTCCGGCGTTGGCCCCTGGCGCGAGGATTGAGCAGATCTCAGCCCGCGCCCGCTCGCTATTACCGTAGGTGATGAGTTCGCGCGCCTGGCGACGCCGGGGGGCTCCGGCTTGCTCCGGTTTATTACCGGGGGGCATGATTTGGAGCCGATTCGGGCCGCGAGCCTTCCCAAACGACTGAACCTACGACCACGGGTAATAACCGACGGCAACGTCCGTGACCGACGGCAACGTGCGTGACGTTTGGTCGGGCGGTCCGAAGAGCGCCTGATTGTCCCAGGGCCGATCCGCGGCCTGGAGGCCAATCGCGCGCGCGAATGGCAGCCGGATCGGCTTGCGGGGCACGAGGCCCGCGTCCCGCTGCCAGGAGCTCATCTGGTCGAAGGTCCAGAGCCCGGACTCGCTGGTCAGCGCGAAGTACAGGTCAAAGAACGCTGCCATCTGTCCACCCTTGCCCGGCGACGGCGGACCCAGCGAGTCACCGATGACCATCACCCCTCCGGGACGCAGCGCGCGCGGCTCTCGCGATCAGGAGCCGGTTGGTGGCATCGTCGAAGTGATGGACCAGGCTGAACATGACGACGAGGTCGTACGCCGCTTCGCCAAGATCATCAGTCAGGGCATCGCCCGCCTGGTGGACGACGCGGTCGCCCATCTGCTCCCGAGCGAGGAGGGGCGCCGCGTGCTCGACGGCGGCCTGCAGATCGAGCACCACAGCCCGCAGGCCCGGGTGGCGCCGGCAGAGGGCGACCGAGAAGTAGCCATGCGATCCGCCGATGTCGAGCATGGCGCTGGCCCCTTTCGGGACCGGGACCGCACGGCTGAGCAGCGGCGCGATCAGGCTCGCCTGGGCGCGCATGCCGCGCTGGTAGAGCCCCCAGTCCGTGCTCGTCATGCTGCCGTGAACATTGAGGGGCTTACCGTCGGCCACGAATTCGTCGAGCCGCTCGATCCATCTCCACTCGAGCCGCTTCATGAGCACCATGTCGCGAACGGAAGTCGCCCCGTCGGCGAGGAGGTAGCGCCTCGTGTGCCGCGCCAGGCGATAACCGTGGTCGCCGGCCTTGAGGTAGCCCATGGTGACCAGGAAGTTCAGCAGCTTCTCGGTGGCACGCGGCTCGGTTCCGCATGCAGCCGCGACGACCGCGGCCGAGCGCGGGCCCGGCCCCATAGCGCGGCACAACGCCGACGATGCCGTGGTTCGTCGTCTACCACGGCGAGGTGAGCGAGGACTC
>JBBRGH010000216.1:0-5911 GCA_038240915.1 Gemmatimonadales bacterium
GGCTCGATATGGGACGCCAACGACGAGGCGCAACTGGGTGAACTGAAGACGCTGGGCGAGCTCACGCAGGTCGCCTGGAAGCACGACGTGCAGGTGATGATCGAGGGGCCCGGCCACGTGCCCATGAATCTCATCAAGGAGAACATGGAGAAGCAGCTCGAGTGGTGCGGCGAGGCGCCGTTCTACACCCTGGGGCCGCTCACCACCGACATCGCGCCGGGCTACGACCACATCACCAGCGCCATCGGCGCGGCGATGATCGGCTGGTACGGCACCGCGATGCTCTGCTACGTCACCCCCAAGGAGCACCTCGGCCTGCCCAACCGGGAGGACGTGAAGGCGGGAGTGATCGCCTACAAGATCGCGGCCCACGCGGCCGACCTGGCCAAGGGGCACCCGCGGGCGCGCCAGTGGGATGACACCCTGAGCAAGGCGCGATTCGACTTCCGCTGGGAGGACCAGTTCAACCTGGCGCTCGACCCGGTCACGGCGCGGGCGTTTCACGATGCCACGCTGCCCGCGGAGGGCGCCAAGGTGGCGCACTTCTGCTCGATGTGCGGGCCCAAGTTCTGCTCGATGAAGATCACCCAGGATGTGCGCGACTACGCGGCGGAGATGGCGGCCAAGGCGGAGGAGTTCCGGGAGCGGGGCGGGGAGATCTACGTGACGCCGTAGGAGGGGGGATGGAAGACTGAACCGCCGCTGGGAGTCCAGACTCTCAGCGGCGGTTTGGCGTTCGGAATGGCTGGCTCGCCCTCGCCTCGCCGGGTGGGGCGCGGGCTCGGCGGACGCGCCCAGGTAACGTTCCGCATCGCCAGACCGGCTCCGCCGGTGACCAACATGTTACCTCGAAATACGGCCCCGGACGCATGCCCCGCCGTTCTTAGCTGCCACACGTTCACAGCAGTCGCAGCTCACCGGTCCACACGGCACGGTCGCGTGGCATTGCATTCCTCCGTCTCTCCCGACGCATGGTGGGATCGCGTCCTCGCGCGCCGGTCATCGGCGCTGATGGCGGGGCTCGCCGTGCTCGTCGCCTGCACCGCCGCCGATCTGGAGTCGCCCAGCGCCAGAGACGACGCGACCGCCTTCGGCGCGGGCGGGAGAACCCGCGGAGGCTTTCTGCTCGAAGTGGATACCCGCCAGCGGGCGGTGCGGGTCGCCCCGCCCGCCGACCCGGTATCGGCGCACTCCGGCGGTGGTCCCAGCTTCTCCATTCTCGACGGCCAGGCCATCGGCTTGACGGTGGAGAATTACACCGTGTCCGAGGTCGGCCAGTACTTCCCGGGCAAGGTGCGGGTCCAGTTCGAGGTCGCGGTGGCCAACCGGTTGCCGGGCCTGGCCCTGGTGCCGCCGGCGCTGGGAGGCGCGGCACCGCGGTCCTCCCTGATGCTGTTCCCTCTGCTGCAGGGCGCCAAGCTCACCAACGGCGCGACCGCCATAAACGAGGACGGCTCGATCCTGGTCGACCGCCGCTCGGCGACGGTAGTGCAACCGAGCGCCGACTGGAACGGCGACGGGAACCAGCCACGGTGGCGCGGGTTCGATTTCGGCGGCGACAGCAGCTGCGCCCCCGGGATGGCCGGATGCACGCCGTGGGAGGGCCTGCCCTCCCTGCTTCCCGGTGAGCGCTCGCCGGGCCGGCTGGTGGGTTTCGATCTCGATCCGACGGTCTCGGAGTTCCGCGCCTGGCTGCTGCTCGCCGCCGACGTCCGGAGCGACAGCGCGATCGTGGTACCGCCGCCGCCCCCTCCTCCCGACGGCTCCGGCATTCCGTTCGGTCCCTACGGCCTGTTCAACCTGGCGGACGTGGGTGGCAGCGATCCGGTGCCCGGGACGGCGTCCTTCACGATGGGCTACGACGGCTACTCCCCCGACAACCTGATCTTTCGCCTTGTCGCCGCCCGGACGCGCCGGCTGAAACTCGTGCTGGCGCTGACCGGCGGGGCCCACAACATCGCCGATCCCGGCAACTACCTCAGCGTGATCGGCGGTGTCCTCCAATTCGACCGGGCCAAATGGGACGCCAAGCTGGCAACCTACAACACGCCGGCCATCCGGACCGCCATCGCCGACGGCGTCGCCGACGGCACCATCCTCGGCGCGTCGGTGATGGACGAGCCCTATGTCTCCGGTCTCGGCGACGGCAACACCTGGGGACCCAGGGGCACCATGACGAAGGCCCGGGTGGACTCGCTCTGCGCCGAGGTGAAGCGGTATTTCCCGACGCTGCCGGTGGGCGTCGATCATCAGCACCAGCTGTTCGAGCCCGACCGGGCCTACCGGATCTGCGACTTCATCGTGGACCAATATGGCGCCCAGTACGGCGATGTCACCCAGTGGCGCGACGACGGACTCGCCATGGCGGCCAGGGACGGGCACACCATCCTGTTCAGCATGAACGTGTTGAACGGGGGCACCCAGGACCGTGACGGCAGCTGGGATTGCGACGGGATCGGCGAGCGCGGGCTCGACCAGCCCAACTGCCGGATGACGGCAGCCCAGGTGAGGCAGTTCGGCTCGGTCCTGGGTCCCTCGGGCTGCGCCCTCGCCATGTGGCGCTACGACGACGCGTTCATTCAGAGCCCCGCCAATCAACTGGCCTTCCGCGATCTGGCCGCCCTGCTCGCGACGCGTCCGGCCCGCTCGTGCCGCTCTCGCTGATGGCGCACCTGCCGGCCGTCGTCGGGATGCCGGTGCGGCGGCGATTTCGGGCGCCCCTCGTCCTCCTGCTGCTCGTCCTCATCGGCTGCGCCCGGGTGACGGTCGACACCGGGGCCGCCCCCTCGGACCAGGTCCTCGAACGCTGCTGCGCGGCGGCGTTCCTCGGCGGCCTGGTGCCGCCGAAGGCGGTCCACACCGACGCCGCCTGCCCCCAGGGCGTCGCCCGGGTCGAGACCTCGCGCAGCTTCAGCAACCTCATCTTTACCGTCCTCACGGTGGGCCTCTACAGCCCGATGTCCCTCCGGATCACCTGCGCGGCGGCGGCGACCCGGGCTGCGGCGGTGCCAGGCGCCGCTCCGCCTCCGGCCGCCGGTTCGGACTCCGGCAGGAGTACCGCACGGTGAGTCGCGGCTGGCTTTGGCTCCTCGCGGGAACGGCGGCCCTCTGGCTCGCCTGCGCCCCGGCGGTGCCCGTGCCGTCCGGTGAAGGCACCATCGAGGTCGCACCCGGCACCCGCCTGTTCTTTCGCGCGTACGGCACCGGGCCCGACACGGCGGTGGTGCTCCACGGCGGACCCGGCCTGCATCACGGGTACCTGGTGCCGGCGTTGGCCGGATTGCTGCCGGGCCGGACCCTGATCTTCTACGACCAGCGCGGGCGCGGGCGCTCGACCGGCGTCGACACGCTGACCCTCTCGCCGGATACCGATGTCGCCGACCTGGAGGCGGTCCGTGTCCGGTTCCACCTGGCCCGGATGACGGTGATCGCGCACCACTGGGGAGCGGCCGTGGCGGGCCTCTACGCGGCGCGCCATCCCGACCGGGTCGCCCGGGTCCTGATGCTGAGCCCGTTCATCGTGCATCCGAGTTTCGCTTACGAGTTCGCCTTGCTGGGCGCCAGGGGGACCGATCGCGCCGGCGCGGCGGGGGCCTTCCAGGCGGTGGCCTCCGCTGGCGACGCGTCCGCGTTCTGCCGCCGGTACCCGTGGTGGTCATTTCTCCCCACCCCACCCGATTCGCCGGCGGTCGCCTTTGCCGGCAGCGGGGCGCGATGCGACCTGCCGGACGAACGGATCCAGGGTGGTGAAGCCGTCAAGCGGGCCCTGCTCCGATCGCTGGGAAGCTGGAGTTGGCGTGAGCGCCTGCAGGCCGTGCCGACGCCCGTGCTCGTTCTCGAAGGCCACGGACCACCGGTGGTGGAGGCCGCCGCCCGCCGCTGGGCCCAGCATCTCCCCAACGCGCGGCTGCTGCTGGTCGCGGGTCCTCATCTCTATCCCTGGGCGGGTGACCCCGCCGGCTTTGCCGGGGCGGCCGACCGTTTCCTTCGGGGGAGCTGGCCCGAGGGAAGCGTGAAGCCGCCGCCCTTCGCGGTCGCCGTCCTGCCGGACGCGGGCGTCCAGGCACCGCGGCCCGTCGGGACGCGGTAGCCGCTCTTGATACCGGTAACGAGGATATCAATGCCCGTTGTCGACCTCCGACGCCTGTGGGCGCCGTGGATGCTGCTGGCGTGCTGGCTTCCGGCGACGCTGGCGTCGCAGTCCGCGCCCACTGGACGCATCGCTGGCCGGGTGATCGACGCCGAGAGCGGCCGACCCGTGGCCGGCGCGCAGGTGCTCGTCGTCGGGCAGCCGTCCCGACTGGAGGCCGACCTCGATGGCCGGTTCCGCAGCGCGCCGCTCCCCGTGGGCAGCTACAGTGTCCGGGCGTTCTACATCGGCTACACGCCTTCACAGGTCGACAGCGTGCGGGTCCGCGCGGGTCAGGCCACCGTCGTCTCGCTGACGCTGGCCACGATCGCCGTGCAGATCGCGGAGCTCCAGGTGACGGCCGACCAGCCGGCCAAGATCTCGAGCGCCGCCGGCCTGCTGGCGGAACAGCAGCACTCGCCCGCGGTGAGCGACGGCGTCAGTGCGGAGACCATCAGCAAGACGCCCGACGCCGACGCCGGCCAGGCCGTGGCCCGGGTCACCGGGGTCTCGGTGCTCGACGACAAGGTGGTGGTGCGTGGCCTCGGCGAGCGGTACAGCAACACCGTGCTCAACGGGGCCGAGATCGCCAGCCCGGAGCCGGACAAGAAGGTCGTCCCGCTCGACGTCTTCCCGTCGAGCCTGCTCGAGGCGCTGGTGGCGAGCAAGACGGCGACGCCCGACCGGCCGGGCGACTTCGCGGGCGGGTCGGTGGACATCCGGACCAAGGAATTTCCGGACAACTTCGTCTTCTCCCTCGGCACCTCGGTGGCGTACAACAGCCTCTCGACGTTCAAGCGGTTCCCCAAGGCGCCCCGAAGCGGCAGCGACTGGTACGCCCGCGACAACGGCCTGCGGGCCGAGCCGGCGGCCGACCCGAGCGCGGACCGGTTCGCCGAATCGTTTCAGAACGTCTGGACCCCGGCGGATGCGAAGGCGGCGCCCAAGGTGGGTCTGGACCTGTCGGTCGGCGGACAGCAGCAGCTCGGCGGCGACGCCCTGGGGGTGGTGCTGTCGGGGACCTACGATGCCGGCCGCAAGTACAACCCCGAGCGCTACGCCGCGATCGGCCGGTGCGCCTGCGTCTTTCGTGACGCCGACGACGCCGTGGCCCTCGGCGGCATTCTCAACCTGAGCTACCGGCTGGGCGGCTCCAGCAAGTTCGGCTTCAAGAACTTCTACAGCCGCGGCAGTGACGACGTGGCGGTGACCGGCAACGGGCTGCTGGCGGACCCCAATGGCGCGGCGGGGCTGGGGTATCAGATGCGCTTCCTGCAGCGCTATGTGCTCCAGAGCCAGCTGTCGGGCGAGCATCGCCTGGCGGCCCTGCTCAACTCCCGGATCGAATGGCGGGCGACCTACGGCCGGGCCGGCCTCGACGACCTCGACAACCGTCAGGTGCAGTACATCAACGAGGGCGACGGCTTCAAGCTCGACCTCCGGGTTCCCAACTATCGCACCTTCGCCCGGCTCCGCGATCGGACTTCTGCCGGCCAGGTGGACTGGTCGTTTCCGATCGCCTTCCGCGAGCCGGCCGACGCCGTGTTCAAGGTCGGGGCGCTCTACAACGCCAAGAATCGCGGGTTCGACGGCACCACCTACGGAATCTCGCTCAGCGGAGACCCGGCGGTGCTGCGACTCCCCCCCGAGCAGGCCTTTGCGCCGGAGAACGTGGGCACCGGGGGCATCACCTTCAACGCGGCCAACACCCTCTTTCCGTATGACGCGCGCGAGCGGGTCCGCGCCGGCTACGGCATGCTCGACTTCGAGCTTCTGCCGAAC
>JBBRGH010000217.1:0-5882 GCA_038240915.1 Gemmatimonadales bacterium
ACCGCCTTCCTGGAGCTGGATCTCCTGGCCGCTCAGGGGTAGACATCCGGACGCATGGCCGCGACCTTTGGCGGTCCCTTTCCCATCCCCGAGTCATGACGCCCGAATCGCTCGCCTTTCTCAAGTCGCTCCTGGATACGCCCGGGCCGTCCGCATTCGAGGCCGCCCCCGCCCGTCTCTGGCGCGCCGAGGCCGGGCGCTTCGCCACCGACGTCCGCGCCGACGTGGCCGGCAACTCCTTCGCCACGGTCGGCGGCGAGGGGCGGCCGCGGGTGATGCTGGCCGGACACATCGATGAGATCGGCGTGATGGTGAGCCACATCGACGACGAGGGGTTCGTCAGCTTCGACACCATCGGCGGGTGGGATCCCCAGGTCTTCGTGGGCCAGCGGGTGCGCCTGCTGGGCCGCCAGGGACCGGTCCTGGGCGTGGTCGGGAAGAAGGCGATCCACATCATGGACAAGGACGACCGCGAGAAGGTCTCCAAGGTCGAGGACCTGTGGATCGACGTGGGCGCGGCCAGCCGGGCCGAGGCCGAGCGGCAGCTCCGGATCGGCGACCCGGGCGTGCTCGCGACCAGCGTGCTCGAGTTCCCCAACGGGCGGCTGGTGAGCCGCAGCATCGACAACCGGATCGGCGCCTTCGTGGTGCTGGAGGCGCTGCGCCTGCTCGCGGCCGATGGCGCCACGGCGGACGCATCGGTCACCGCAGTCGCCACTACGCGCGAGGAGATCGCGGCCTTCGGGGGCGGGGCCCGCTCCTCGGCCGTCCTGCTCGAGCCCGACGTCGCCATCGTGATCGACGTGACCCACGCAACCGATTACCCCGGCATCGACAAGCGCCGCCACGGGGACTACCGGCTGGGCGGTGGCCCGGTGCTCGCGCGCGGGGCCTCGGTGAGCGAAGTCGTCTTCGAGCGGCTGGCCGAGGCGGCGGAGGCGGAGCAGATTCCCTACACCATCGAGGCCGCCTCGCGGGACACGCATACCGACGCCGAGGCCATCTTCAACGCCCACCGGGGCGTGGCGACGGCGCTGGTATCCGTTCCAAACCGGTACATGCACAGCCCGAACGAGATGATCGCGCTCGAGGATCTGGATCGGACGGCGCGTCTGCTCGCCGCCTTCGCGCGCCGCCTCACACCCGACACCGACTTCGTGCCGCGCTGAGCGGCGTGGTAGCTTTCGACCGTATGTCCACCCGCGCCCGCTCCGTCGCCTTCGGCCTGCTGAGTCTCTGCTTCGTCCCCCCGCTGGCCGCCCAGCAGATGGGCGCTGCCCAGCACGAGCTGCCCAAGCCCGTCATCCCGCCGATCCTGGCACTCGACGACATCAAGTTCCTGAGCGACGACCGGCTCGACGGCCGCCTGACGGGCAGCCCCGGCGCCGACACTGCCGCCGCGTACCTGGCCCGCCGGTTTGAGGCGGTCGGGCTCCAGCCCGCGGCTGGCGGCTGGTTCCAGGTCTTCACCATCGCCCGCGACGCCCCGGTGGCCCAGCACGCCCACGTGGCCGGGCTCAAGGGCCGCAACGTGATCGGCCTCCTGCCGGGCCGCGATCCGGTGCTCCGGAACGAGGCGGTGATCGTGGGCGCGCACTACGATCACCTCGGGCTCGGCGGGTTCGGCAGCCTCGATCCCGACAGCACCGGCAAGGTCCACAACGGGGCCGACGACAACGCCTCGGGCTCGGCGATGCTGATCCGGATCGCCGAGCGGCTGGCGGCCGATCCGCCGGCGCGGACGGTGATCTTCATCGCGTTCAGCGGCGAGGAGCTCGGTCTCCTGGGCTCGGCGTACTACGTCAAGCAGCCGATCTACCCGCTGGCGACCACACTGGCCATGATCAATTTGGACATGGTCGGCCGGCTCAGGCAGAAGCGCCTCATCGTGTTTGGCTCGCGCACCGCCCGGGAGTTTCCGGCCCTGCTCGACTCGCTCAACTGGCACGCCGGGTTCGATCTCCACGCCCAGGGCGACGGCTACGGTCCGAGCGACCAGAGCTCGTTCTACGCCGCCGGGCGGCCGGTACTCCACTTCTTCACCGACCTGCACGAGGATTACCATCGGACCACCGACGACTGGCCGAAGATCAACGTCGAGGGGTTCGGCCAGGTGACCGCCTTCGTCACCGGCCTGGTGACGGCCCTGGCCAACCGGCCGGGCCCGCTCACGCCGGTGACGGCCGCCGGTGCGGCCCCGGAGGCGACCGGTGCCCCGCCCACCTCCGGCCCCGCACCACAGGGCTACGGCGCCTACCTCGGCACCGTGCCCGACATGACCGACAGTCCGGGCGGCGTGCGCCTGCTGGGCGTGCGGGGGGGCAGTCCAGCGGAGCTCGCGGGACTGCGCGGCGACGACATCATCACGAGGATCGGCAACATGAACGTGCCCGACCTGCAAGCCATGACCGACGCGCTGCGGAGTCACCAGCCGGGCGACACGGTGGACATCGTGGTGCGGCGGGGCAACGACGTCACCACGCTGCGGGCCACCCTCGGCTCCCGGAAAGGCTGACCATGCCCGTGCTCGACGCCGACCGTGTCATCGCGGCGCTCCGCGGCGGCTTCGCCCGCGACGTCGGACGGGTGGAGCTGCTGCGGCTGGCGGCGGAGAGGATCCGCGGCGCGGGTGCGCCCTATACCTCGGTCTACCTGTACATGCTCCACCGTGAGGAGCTGGTGCTCGAGGCGTACGCCGGCCGGGAGACCGACCATACCCGCATCGCCGTGGGCCAGGGCGTCTGCGGCACGGCGGTGGCCACCGGCACCGACCAGAACGTCCCCGACGTCCGGGCGAACACCAACTACATCGCCTGCAACACCTGGACGCGGTCCGAGCTGGTGGTGCTGATCCGGCGGGGCAGCTCGGTCCTGGGGCAGATCGACGTGGACAGCGACGTCCCCGACCCGTTCACGCCCGACGAGGAGGCGGCGGTCCGGAAGGTGGCGGACGCCCTCGCCGTCCTGCTCTGACGTCGGGCGTGGGCACCGCGATGCGCGCGTGGTCCTCCGCCCGGTACACGGTGCCGCTGCCCGATGGCCACCGGTTTCCCCTTGCCAAGTACGCCCGGATCCGCGACGAGTGCATCGCCCGCGGGCTGCTCACCGCCGCCGCCATCGACGAGCCCGATCGGGCCGAGCGCTGGGCGCTCGAGCTGGTGCACACGCGCCGCTACGCCGAGGCGGTATTGACCGGCACGCTCTCGGCGGCCGAAGTGCGGCGGCTGGGATTTCCCTGGAGCCCGGCCCTGCGGGAGCGGTCGCTGCGCACGGTGCAGGGCACGCTCGAGGCGGCCCGCGACGCGCTCGACACCGGCCTCGGCCTCAATCTCGCCGGCGGCACCCACCACGCCTTCGCCGATCACGGCGAGGGCTTTTGCGTCTTCAACGACGTGGCGGTCGCCGTCCGGGTGCTCCAGCGCGAGGGCAGACTGCAGCGGGTGGCGATCGTGGATCTCGACGTGCACCAGGGCAACGGAACGGCGCACATCTTCGCCGGCGACGCCGACGTCTTCACTTTCTCGATCCACGGTGCCCGCAACTTTCCTTTCCGGAAGGAGCGGAGCTCGCTCGACGTCGAGTTCGAGGATGGGGCGGAGGATGCGGCCTACCTCGCGGGTCTCGATCGCCATCTCGAGGCGGTGCTTGATGCCGCCCGGCCCGAGCTGGTGTTCTATCTGGCCGGCGCCGATCCCTACCGGCACGATCGGTTCGGCCGGCTGGGCCTCACCATGGCGGGCCTGGGCGAGCGCGACCGGCGGGTCTTCGCCGCGCTTCGCCGCCGCGGGCTGCCCGTTGTGGTGACCATGGCAGGCGGCTACGCCCGCGAGCTGGAGGACGTGGTGACGATCCAGACCAACACCGTCGGCGCGGCCCTGGCGGCCTATGGCTGAGGCCGGCGCCGCGCGCGAAGGGACGGCGGCCGTGCGCGGGGTGCAGCTGTTTGTCCGCCGCGTGGGCACCGGGTCGCCCGCCGTCGTCCTCCACGGCGGCCCGGGCGCGCATCACGACTACCTGCTACCCGGCTTCGACGCCCTCGCCGACGGGCGCGAGCTGATCTACTACGACCAGCGCGGGGGCGGCCGATCGCCGGTGGCGCGCGACGTGCCGGTCGGCTGGACCGAGCAGGTAGCCGACCTCGAGGCGCTCCGGCTGCACTGGGGCCTGGAGCGGCTCACGCTGGCGGGCTATTCCTGGGGCGGGCTGTTGGCGCTGCTGTACGCCCTGGAGCATCCCGGCCGGGTGGGACGACTGGCGCTGGTGTCGCCCGCCCCGGCCTGGCGGGCCGCCCGGGACCGGTTCGAGGGGGTGTTTGCCCGGCGGAATCTCGATCCCGCCTTTCAGGAGGCGCGCCGGCAGCTCCGCGAGAGCGGGCTTCGCGAGCGGGATCCCGCCGCCTTCCAACAGCGCATCTTCGAATTGTCGGTGGCTCCGTACTTCTTCGACCCGGAGCGAGCCCGCGAGCTCACCCCGTTCCGAGTCACCGGCCGGACCCAGCAGGAGGTCTGGCAGAGCCTGGGCGACTTCGATCTGCGGCCTCGCCTGCCGGCGCTCCGGGGAATTCCCGCGCTGGTGATTCACGGGGAGGAGGATCCGATTCCGATCGAGGCCGCCCGGACCGCGGCCGACCTGATCGGGGCCGGGTTTCACAGTCTGCCCCGGTGCGGCCACGTGCCCTACGTGGAGGCGCTCGCGTCGTTCCGGACGCTGGTCGGCGGCTTCCTCTGACCTGCTATCTTGAGGCATGGCCCGACCCACCCCGTTCGACCTGGTGTTCACCCGCAGCGCCGAGACCGTTTTCCCCCTGGTCCGCGCCGCGCTGGAGCGCGGCGGATACGATCCGACCGACCGCGACGCCTTCCTGATGGTCCCAGAGGTTGTCTCGCTGTTGCACGACCTCCGGCCGGAGGAGGGAATCGGCGAGGGCATGGACCAGCTGGTGGCGCTGGCCCACCACGCCTACCTGCTCTGGGCCTCGGGCGCGCTCACGCTTCCGATCGCGGCCGATCGCCTGAGCGCGCTGCTCGCCCGGCCGTCCCCGGCCTCGCCCGCGCTGGACCAGCCGCCCCGCGCCTTCTACGCCCAGCTGCTGGACCGCCAAGTCTGGGCCCGGGTGATCGACGACGAGGCGGCCGAGCCGATGGACGGCTGCTTCGTGCACCCGGCCAACGGTGAGCTCCGGGTCCTGGGCATCTTCGGGCTCCGGCCCGACCGCGAGGGCTTCAGCGCGGTCGAAACGGCGGGGCCTCGTCCGCAGGGGTTGGAGCGGCCTGACGGCACGGCGCTCTTCTCTCCCGTGCTGGCCGGCGGCGAGGCCGCCGGACTGTTCTCGCTGGTGGGCGCCGAGGAGCTGCTGGAGCTGGGCTGGCGCACTCGCGCGCTCGCGAGCGAGCTCTCGGCCGCGCCACGATGACCGACGCGGTCCGGAGCTTCATGGACAAGAAAGCGGTCGCCCAGGTGCTGGAGCAGATCGCCGCCTTCCTCGAGCTCAAGGGCGAGAACCCGTTCCGGATCCGCGCCTTCCGCACCGCGGCCAAGGCGGTGGCCGGCTTTCCAGCCGACCTGCGCGACGGGATCGAGGATGGCAGCCTGGCCGCGACCAAGGGCGTCGGCCCCGCCACGCTCCAGATCGTGGCCGAGATCGTCGGCAGCGGCCGCGCCAGCATCCTCGAGGAGCTGCGGGAGCAGATTCCGCCGGGGCTGGTCGAGATGCTGGCGATCCAGGGGCTCGGCGTCGCCAAGATCCGCCAGATCCACGAGGTGCTCGACATCGACTCGCTGCCGGAGCTGGAGGCGGCGGCGCTCGACGGTCGGCTCGCCCGGCTGCCCCGGTTCGGCCCCAAGACCAGCGAGAACATCCTCAAGGGCATCGCCTTCCTCCG
>JBBRGH010000218.1:0-5868 GCA_038240915.1 Gemmatimonadales bacterium
CGTCATCCTCATCCTCCTCGTCCGCGCTCCGGTTCCAGATATCGGCCGTCAGCTTCCAGGCCCCGTCCCGCTGCCGCCTGAGGCACATGACGTATTTGCCGGAATCGGCCGGTTCCTCGTCGGTAGCCGGCAGATGGTACCGCCCCACGAGGTACCCCAGATTGCCCTCGACTTCGACCGTGAGGGTGGTGACCTCCAGGCCCTGGTCGGTGCCCTGCCGCCAGAAGTCACCGATGGCGGCCCGGCCGCGGACCGGTTCGTGGTCGGGCGGCAGCAACACGGCGTCGTCGGCATAGAGGGAGGCCAAGGCGTCGGCGTCCCCCTGGTTCGAGGCGTCCACGTAGCGCTGCACCGCGGCCTCGATCGCTCGTCGCGCGCCCGGCTGGGTGAGGGCCGTCCTCCCCCGGCAGGCGGGGAGGAGGGCCAGCAGGACCGCCAGAATCAAGGGCTTGGCGGCCCAAGCTGTCATTCTGGCGCTAATCTTGCTACCTTTCACGCTCGTCATAATTGGTCTGCCTGGCAGGCCATCATGTTCACCCTCAACCTGGATCCTTGTGGCTCGTAGATCACGCAACCGAAGCGCCGTTTCCACCACCAGCTTTCGCCGCTCACCCGGCCGTTCCATGCAGTCCCACCGCGATTGGCTCCTCGACCTCCACGGCTCGGTGTGCGCCTATTGCGGGACCGAAACGCCTCCCGAAATCATCACGCTGGACCACGTTCGTCCCCGGCGCGGGCAGACCGCCTACGACCGTCCGGACAATCTGGTTCTCGCCTGCAGGGAGTGCAACGCGGCCAAGGCCGATACCCCGCTGGTCGCCTTTCTGATGCAGAAGCGCGCCCGCGGTGTCTATCTGCTGCACTACGGTGAGCACCTCTCGGAGCCGCTCAAGGAGCTGGCCCGGCAGGCGTCCGAACGACCGATGCTGCCGAAGGACTGACCTTCGGAGTCTGGAAACGAGGAAGGGCGGCCGAGAATGGCCGCCCTTTTTACGTCCCGGTCCCGGGAGGCGCGGCAGGTCACAGACGGCCCGCCCCCCCTGTGGTAGGATGAGGGGTTTCGCGGCGATTCAGCGCCGCTCACCCAACCAGGAGGTCGTCGATGGGCCGACCCAAGCAATCCAGCGTGCGGAAGGACATCATCAAGGGAGCCATCGCGGGAGCCGTGGCCACCTGGGTCATGGGCAAGGTGACCGGCGCCCTGTACGAGCGGGAGGATCGCTGGGTCCGGCGCGCCGAGCAGGACGCCCGGAGCGGCAAGACCTCCTATGGCGTGGCGGCGGAGAAGGCCGCCGGCCTGGCGGGCGCCACCCTGGACGACAACCAGCGCGAGACTGCCGGGGCGGCCATCCATTGGCTGCTGGGGATCGGGGCCGGGGCCACCTACGCGGTGCTCCGCCGCCGGTTCAACGCCATCGGCCGGACGGCGGGACTGGGCTTCGGGACCGCCTTCTGGGCCTTGCTCGACGAGGGCCTGGTGCCGGCCCTGGGCCTCACCCCCGGGCCCCGGGCCTTCCCCTGGCAGACCCACGCCCGCGGGTTCGCCGGACACCTCACCTTCGGCACCGTCACCGACGGCACCCTCCGGGTGCTCGACGCGGTCGCCTGAACCGGCCGGCCGCCGAATCTCCCGGCGGCCGGGACTCAGCCCTTGGCCTCGCCCGCCAGCGCGATCGTGGGCAGGAGCGGCAGGAGCGGCGGGCGCCGGGCCAGGTCGAGCGCGTCCTTGATGAGGCGGCCCTGCTCGGCCGCGTGCGCCGCCGGGTACCCTTCGGCCGGACTGGCTCGCTCCGGCCGCCCGACGTATCCCACATGCCGGCCCTCGGCCAGCTCCTGCAGCTTGGGCGCGAGATACGTCCAGGCGCCCATGTTGCGCGGCTCCTCCTGGACCCAGACGATCTCCTCCAGCTTCGGATAGCGGGCCAGCATCGCCCGCGCCTCCACCCAGGGGAACGAGTAGAGCTGCTCCAGCCGGACCAGGGCCGGCCGGTCGGCGGTCAGCTTCTCCGCCTCGGTCAGCAGATCGTAGTAGATCTTCCCGCTGCAGAGGACGATCCGCCGGATCCCGCCGGCGTGGTCGGCGGCCCAGGCGTCGTCCAGGATCGGGTGCCACCGGCCACCCGCTAGGTCCTCCAGCCGGGAGCTGGCCTGCGGCAGCCGGAGCAGGCTCTTCGGCGTCATCACGATCAGCGGCCGCTGCCGGTTCCGGCGCGCCTGGCGGCGGAGCAGGTGATAGTACTGCGCGGGCGTCGTCGGGTTGGCGACCCGGATGTTGCCTTCGGCTGCGAGCTGGAGGAAGCGCTCGAGCCTGGCGCTCGAGTGCTCGGGGCCCTGTCCCTCGTACCCGTGGGGCAGCAGCAGGGTGAGCCGGGTGGTCAGCCCCCACTTGGAGAGACCGGCGCTCAGGAACTGGTCCACGATGACCTGGGCGCCGTTGATGAAGTCGCCGAACTGCGCCTCCCACAGCACCAGCGCCTCGGGCGCCGCCGCGCTGTAGCCGTACTCGAAGCCCAGGGTGGCCAGCTCGCTCAGCGGACTGTTGTGCAGCTCGAGCGGGGCCAGCGCGCCGGGCAGGCGTTGCATCGGCGTCAGGCGCTCGCCCGAGGTCACGTCGTGCAGCACCAGGTGGCGCTGGCTGAAGGTGCCCCGCTCGGTATCCTGGCCGGTGAGCCGGATCGGCACCCCCTCGGTCAGCAGCGAGGCCAGCGCCAGCGCTTCGGCGTGGGCCCAGTCGATCCCGCCGCCCGGCTCCAGGGCGGCGCGCCGCCGCTCGAGCTGCTTCCGCAGCTTGGGATGGACCGTGAAGCCCTCGGGCCAGCTCAGCAGCTGCTCGTTGAGCGCCACCAGGAACTCGGGCGCGAGCGCGGTGTCCACCTCGAGGCCCGGTCCCACCGACTTGTGCTGGGATTCGGACGGCGTGCCCCGGCTGGTGCTGGCCTTGAAGCCCTGCTGGATGTCCACCAGCCGCTGGTAGGCGTCGGCGGCCTCGGCGTCCGCCTCCTCCTGCGTGAGCGTGCCGCCGGCCACCAGCACCCGGGCGTACCGCTCGCGGGTGGTAGGAAGCGCCTTGATCCGCTCGTACATCACCGGCTGGGTGTAGGCCGGCTCGTCACCCTCGTTGTGCCCGTGGCGCCGGTAACCCACCAGGTCGATCAGCACGTCCTGATGGAACTTGTCCCGGTACGCCATGGAGAGCCGCACCGCGCTGAGACAGGCTTCCGGGTCGTCCCCGTTCACGTGGATGATCGGGATGTCGAAGCCCTTGGCCAGGTCGGACGCATAGCGGGTGGAGCGCGCGTCCTCCATGTCGGTGGTGAAGCCGACCTGGTTGTTGGTGATGATGTGGAGCGTCCCGCCGGTCCGGTAGCCCTTGAGCGCGCCCAGGTTGAGCGTCTCGGCCACCACGCCCTGGCCGGCGAACGCGGCGTCACCGTGGATGGCCACCGGCAGCGCCGCGGTGGGATCGTGGTGCGCGTCGCGGCCGCGCCGCTGGGTCTGCTTGGCCCGGGCCCGGCCGTCCACCACCGGCGCCACGAACTCCAGGTGGCTCGGGTTGGGCGACAGGGTGACGGTGATCGACTTGCTCTTGCCGGTCCGGTAGGCGCCCTCGGCGCCATGGTGGTACTTCACGTCGCCGGTGCCGCCCTCGGGCGTGAGCTGCCCCGCCTCGACGTGGCGCCCGCCCTCGAACTCGGCGAAAATCGTCTCATACGGCCGCCCGACGGTGTGGGCCAGCACGTTGAGCCGGCCCCGGTGCGCCATCCCGATCACCACGTCGCGGGCGCCGCTCTCGGCCGCGCGCTCGATCGTGAGGTCGAGCATGGGCACCAGCATGTCCACGCCCTCGATCGAGAACCGCTTCTGGCCCAGGTAGGCCTTGTGGAGGAACTTCTCGAGCGTCCCGACCTGGGTCAGCCGCTGGAGCAGCGTGCGCTGCTCCTCGGGGGACATCGGCTGGCGGTAGGCGCCGCTCTCGATCTTCTCCCGGAGCCAGACCCGCTCCTCGTGGGTCGAGATGTGCTCGATCTCGTAGGCCATCGTGCCGCAGTAGGTGGCCTGGAGGAAGGGCAGCGACTCGGCCAGGGTGCGGCCGGGGACGGCGATGCGGAGGACCTTCGACGGGATCGCCGCCATCACCTCGGGGGTGAGGCCGAGCGGGCCGGGGGTGAGCGCCGGGTCGCCGATCGGCGGCGTGCCCAGCGGGTCCAGCTGCGCCGACAGGTGACCGTGCATCCGGAACGCCTTCACCAGCGCCATCGCCGCGGCCACGTGGTACAGCATCTCCGGCGCCACCGGCCCGGCCGCGTCCTGGCCAGGCTGCACCGCGGGCATCGGCCGGGAGATCCGGTACTCGGCCTCGCCCAGGCCCAGACTCTCGCCGATCAGCTCGAAGAAGCCCTGATCGCCCTGGAGCAGGTGATCCACGGTGGCCAGGAACGCGCCCGACTCCGCCCCCTGGATGATGCGGTGGTCGTAGGTGCTGGTGACGGTCATGACCTTGCTGAGGCCGAACTCGCGGAGCCGCTCCTCCGGCACCGCCGAGAACTCCGCCGGGTAGCCGATCGCCCCGACGGCGATGATGCTGCCCTGGCCCGCCATCAGCCGCGGCACGGAGGCCACGGTGCCGAGCCCGCCCGGATTGGTCAGCGACATGATGGCGCCGGCGAAGTCGTCGGGCATGAGGCGGTTGGTGCGGGCCTTCTCGACCAGCGCCTCGTAGGCCGCGTGGAAGGCGGCGAAGTCCATCGTGTCGGCGCGCTTGATCACCGGCACGACGAGGCCGCGGCTGCCGTCCTTCCGCTGGACGTCCACCGCCAGGCCCAGGGCGATGCCCTCGGGCACCACGCGATAGGGCGCGCCCTCGCGGGTGGCCAGCGTATGGCCCATCACCGGGTGCTGCTTGGTGGCCTGCACCAGGGCGTAGGCGATCAGGTGGGTGAAAGAGATCTTGCCGGTCTTCTCCGCCGCCTGCAGCGCCTGGTTCAGCCGCCGCCGCTTCTCCTCCAGCACGCCGACCGGGAGCACCCGGAGCGTCGTGGCGGTGGGCACGGTCAGGCTGTCGTTCATGTTGGCGACGAGCTTGGCGGCGGGACCCTTGATGGCGGAGGCGCCGGCCGGCAGCGGAGCCGCGGCGGGAGCCGTGGGGGGCGGCGCGGGGGTGATCGCCGCGGGCGGCGTCAGCGCCGGGGCGGATGCCAGCGCGGCCGCGACCGCGGGGCGGGGCGCGGCGCCGTTTCCGTCGGGGCGCTCGCCCACCACGCCGCTCTCGAACAGGCGGCGCCAGTCCGGCCCCACCGCGGCCGGGTCGCGGAGAAACTCCTCGTACATGACCTGGGCAAAGCCGGCGTTGGCCGTTTCGAACACGTTCGAATCCACGACGATCACCATCCCGACAGGTGAGCACACGGCCAGGAGCCGGCACGGCCGGCGCCTCTGAAACGAGATAGGGAAAGATAACGCTCCGGCAGGGCCTTGGCAGGACGCGAACCCCCGGCGTCCATCGGCGGCCGGGCTGGACGTCCTCATAGGGGTCCGCACCCGCGCGCGCGGGTCCCCTGTCCGGGCCGGTTCCGAGGAGATCAGTCGATCATGCGATCCAGTCCGCCGTCCGGCGGCACTCCATCCGCCCGCCGCGCCCCGTCGCCCGCGCCCGCCGGGCCGACCCTGGCCCTGCTCGCGGCGCTGGCGGCCTGTGGCGGCGGCGATCGGGCGGCGCCCGATCCGCCGACGTTCGAGATCACCAAGCCCGACTCCACCAGCGGCGACGCCCAGGTGGCCGCGGCCGGTTCCACCCTGCCCCGGGAGCTCCGGGTGGTCGTCACCGCCGACAGCGCGCCTGCCCCCGGCGTGCCGGTGGTCTGGGCCACC
>JBBRGH010000219.1:0-5861 GCA_038240915.1 Gemmatimonadales bacterium
ACGCCACCGTGCGGCCCAACCAGCTGCTCGCGGTCGGCGGGCTGCCCTTCCCGGTGGCCGATCCGTCCATCGCGCGCCAGATCGTGGACACGGTCGAAGCCCGGCTGTGGACACCGCTCGGCATCCGCACGCTGGCCCCGGACGATCCGCGCTACATCCCGCACTACGCCGGCGACATGGTCGCCCGGGACGGGGCCTACCACCAGGGCACCGCGTGGCCCTGGCTGATGGGGCCGTTCGTGGACGCCTGGGTCCGGGTCCGGGGCGGCAGCCCCGCGGTCAAGCGGAAGGCGCGGCAGCGCTTTCTGGAGCCGATGCTGGCCCACCTGGGGCAGGCCGGGCTGGGACACGTGTCCGAGATCGCCGACGCCGAGGCGCCGCACACGCCGCGCGGCTGTCCGTTCCAGGCCTGGTCGGTGGGCGAAGCCCTGCGGCTCGACCTGCAGGTGCTGGCGGATCCGGCCACCAACCGGACCCGCCGCGCCAGCGGCAACCGCGTCCGCAGGAGCCCAGGCAGCGGTGACAGCGCCGGCAGCGGCGCGGGCGGCACCGAGGCCCATGCCCGGCGCTGAGCGAGGCGTGGCGGTGTGGCGACAGCACTGGCCGGAGTACGCCATGGAGGCCGCGCTGCTCGCCGCCTTCATGCTCTCGGCCTGCCTGTTCGCGGTGTTGTTGTTCCATCCGGCCGGGGCGGCAGTCCGGCTCTGGCCGGAGCCGCTGATGCGCCGGGTGCTGATGGGCCTGGCGATGGGCTCGACCGCCGTGGCGCTCACCTACTCGCCGTGGGGCCAGCGCTCGGGCGCGCACTACAATCCGGCGCTGACGCTGGCCTTTGCCCGGCTGGGGAAGGTGCGCCCGTGGGACGCGGCGGCCTACATCGCGGCCCAGTTCGCCGGCGCGGTGGCCGGCGTGCTGCTCGCCCGGGTGCTGCTCCGGGACATGCTGGGCGACGCCATGGTCCACTACGCCGTCACCCGCCCCGGCCCCGCCGGCGCCCTGCCGGCGTTCCTGGCGGAGGTCCTGATCTCGGGCCTGCTGATGACGGTGGTGCTGACCGCGTCCAACCACCCGCGGGCGGCCCGTTTCACCGGCGTCTTCGCGGGACTGCTGGTGGCGAGCTTCATCATCTTCGAATCGCCGGTCTCGGGGATGAGCATGAATCCGGCACGGACGGTGGGCTCCGGCTTCTGGGCCCACGACTGGACCGCGGTCTGGATCTACTTCACCGCCCCGCCGCTGGGCATGCTGCTGGCGGCCGAGTGGTACCTCCGGCGGCACGGCGCGGGCGGGATCTTCTGCGCCAAGCTCCATCACCAGAACGACAAGCGCTGCATCTTCTGCGAGTCGCGAGCGGCCGGCGGACGCCCGGCCGGTCCGATCCGGGGCGGGAACCTTTCTCCGACCGGCCGCATTCCAGTCCGCGAACCCAAGCCACATTCCCTCGACGACCTTTGGAGGAGCAGAAGGATGAAGCGCCAGACCTGGATTCTCGGGCTCGCCGTGATCGGCGGCATCGGTTGGTGGGCCTTCCGGCCCGAGCGGCTGTTCGTTCGCACCCACGTCAACGAGGCGGCGCCGATGTCGCAGTCGACCGCCGGCGCCACCGCGTCGCCGTCGGTGCTGAGCGGCTCGTTTCACTCGGTGGCCCACGAGACACACGGCCGGGCGACGATCCTCCGGCTGCCGGACGGCCGCCTGTTGCTCCGGCTGACCGACTTCGCGACCTCGAACGGCCCCGATGTGCGGGTCTACCTGGTGGCCGCGCCCGACGCCGCCGACAACAGCACCGTGACGCGCGCCGGCTTCCTCGAGCTGGGCAAGCTCAAGGGCACCGACGGCGACCAGAACTACGACGTGCCCACCGGCACCGACCTCAACCGCTATCGGGCGGTGACGATCTGGTGCCGCCGGTTCGCGGTCAACTTCGCGACCGCGCCGCTCACCCCCGCGACCTGACCGAGGAGATCACCATCATGTCATTCGCACGCAGCGCGGCGCTGATCGCCGCCGGAATCGGCCTGGCGCAGGGTGCGACGGCCCAGGACGCCGCTACGTTCAAGATCCGGGTGCAGAATGTCTCCCGGGGCGAGGTGCTCAAACTGTCGAACGGTAAGTCCGCGCCGTTCGTGTCCGCGCCGGTGCTGTGGGTGATCCACTCGACCGGCAGCAACCCGATCTTCTCGGCCGGGCAGCCGGAGGCCGGGCTCGGCCTCGAGCAGCTGGCCGAGACGGGCAACCCGAGCCGCCTGGCGGGCGCGCTCAAGAACCGGCCCGGGGTGGTGCAGCTGGGCGCCGACGCCTCGCCGCTCGGGGCCGCGAACGACGGTCCGCTCACGCCGGGCCAGGGCTACGAGTTCGAGGTCACGGCCCGACCGGGCGAACAGCTCTCGGTGGCCTGGATGTTCGGCCAGTCGAACGACCTGTTCTATTCCAACGACCGGCCGATCGCCCTGTTCACCGCGGCGGGGAAGCCGGTGTCGGGCAGCATGACGACGCAGCTCTCGCTGTGGGACGCGGGCACCGAGGTGAACGAGGAGCCCGGCCTGGGACCCAACCAGGGCCCGCGCCAGGCCACGCCGGACGCCGGCGTCGCCGAGCACCAGGGCATCGCCCACGTGCACGACCGGTACCGCTATCCCCGCATCGGCGACGTGCTGCAGCTCACGATCACGCCGGCCGGCGACGCGATGAGCGCCCGGTAGGACCACCGCACCGACACTGGCGATTCGACACCACGGGTGACCCGATGTCCACAGCACACTATGACGTCATCATCATCGGCAGCGGCGCCGGCGGCGGCACGCTGGCCCACCGGCTGGCCCCCTCGGGCAAGCGGATCCTGCTGCTCGAGCGCGGCGACTTCGTCCCGCGGGAGCTGGACAACTGGAGTACCCGGGCCGTCAACGTGGACGGGAAGTACCAGACCCGGGAACAGTGGCGCGACGGGGCGGGCAAGTCGCTCCATCCCCACACCAATTACAACGTCGGCGGCAATACCAAATTCTACGGCGCCGCCCTGTTCCGGCTCCGGCGGGACGACTTCGGCGCCCTGAGGCACGATGGCGGGATCTCGCCGGCCTGGCCGATCAGCTACGACGAGCTGGAACCCTACTATACCGAGGCCGAGCACCTCTACCAGGTGCACGGGGAGCGGGGCGAGGACCCGACCGAGCCCGCCGCGACCGCGCCGTACCGGTACCCGGCCGTGAGCCACGAGCCGCGGCTCCAGCAGCTGAGCGAGGACTTCGCCCGGCTCGGCCTGCACCCGTTCCACACCCCGCTCGGCATCATGCTGGACGAACGGAACCGGCCCCGGAGCCGCTGCATCCGCTGCGCCACCTGCGACGGCCACCCGTGCCTGGTCAACGCCAAGTCCGATGCCCAGGTCGTGTGCGTCGATCCGGCGCTCGAGCATGCCAACGTCACCCTGCTCACCAACGCGTACGTGACGCGGCTCGACACCGGCGCCTCGGGGCGCGAGGTGACCGGCGTGACGGTGGAGCGCGATGGCCGGCGGGAACAGTACAGCGCCGACATCGTAGTCTCCGCCTGCGGGGCGATCAACTCGGCGGCGCTGCTGCTCCGATCGGCCAACGACCGCCACCCGCGGGGCCTGGCCAACGGCTCGGATGTGGTGGGCCGGCACTACATGGGGCACATCAACTCGGTGCTGATGGCGCTGTCCCGCTGTCCCAACCCGACCATCTTCCAGAAGAGCCTGTCGCTGAACGACTTCTATTTCGGCAGCCCGGAGTGGGACCGGCCGATGGGCCACATCTCCTTCGTCGGCAAGCTGGACGGCGTCACCCTCTCGGCCGGCGCCCCGGCCATCGCGCCGGGCTGGACGCTGGAGCTGATGGGCAAGCATTCGCTCGACTTCTGGCTCACGTCGGAGGACCTGCCTGATCCCGACAACCGGGTGGCGCTCGACCGGGACGGCGGGATCGTGCTGTCCTACACGCCGAACAACGGCGAAGGCCACCGGCGGCTGACGGCCGCGCTGGAGCGGCTGATGCAGCAGCAGACTCGCTGTCCCATCCACGGGGATGCCTGCCACCAGGGGCTGTTCAGCCGGAACCTGTTCGTGGGCCAGCGGATCCCGCTGGCGGGCGTGGCCCACCAGAACGGCACCGTGCGGTTCGGCCTCGACCCGGAGACGTCGGCGCTCGACCGGGACTGCCGGGCCCACGAGGTGGACAACCTGTACGTGGTGGACGGCAGCTTCTTTCCCTCGAGCGGCGCGGTGAACCCGGCCCTCACGATCATGGCCAACGCGCTCCGGGTGGGCGACCGCATCCTCGAGCGGCTGGGCGCGAAGGCGGGGGCAACGACCGCGGGCCGAAGTGCCGTCCCGGCAGGGGCAGTCGCGTGAGGACCGGGCACAGGTTCAGCGCGGCGCTGCTGGCCGCGCTGCTGCTGGCAGCGCCGGCCTCGGCGCAGCAGCCGTGGTCGGGCCGGGGAATTCCGGCGCCGCAGTCGGACGGTGCACCGCCGACCGCCGGGGCGTCGATGGGCGAAGCGCCGATGGCCGGGGCGCGGGCCGCCCAGGCGGTGACGATAGTGGGCCTCACGGTGTCGGATATGGAGCGCTCGGTGGACTTCTACACCCGGGTGCTCGACTTCGCGCGGGTGTCGGACCAGGAGGTGCAGGGCCCCGCCTACGAGCAGCTCGCTGGCGTGAGCGGGTCCCGCCTCCGGGTGGTGCGGCTCCGCCTGGGCGACGAGCTGCTGCAGCTCACCCAGTACCTCGCCTCACCAGGGCGGGCCGCCCCGGCCGACTCGCGCAGCAACGACCGCTGGTTCCAGCACGTGGCGGTCATCGTGAGCGACATGGACCAGGCCTACGCCCGGCTCCGCGCCTTCAAGGTGCGGCCGGAGTCCACCGCGCCCCAGCGGCTGCCGAAGACGATCCCCAACGCGGCGGGCATCCGGGCGTTCTACTTCCATGACCCCGACGGCCACCCGCTCGAGATTCTGCAGTTCCCACCCGACAAGGGCGCGCCCAAGTGGCACCAGGGAGGAGGCCGGCTCTTTCTCGGGATCGACCACACCGCCATCGTGGTGCGGAATACCCGGGCCAGCCTGGCGTTCTATCGCGACGTGCTCGGTCTCCGGGTCGCGGGCGAGAGCATGAATTTCGGCACCGAGCAGGCCCGGCTCAACAACGTGCCGGGCGCCCGGCTGCATATCACCGGCCTCCGGGCCGGCCAGGGGCCGGGTGTCGAGTTCCTGGAGTATCTCAGCCCGACCGACGGCCGGCCCTATCCGGCGGACGAGCACCCGAACGACCTGGTCCACTGGCAGACGACCCTGCTGGTGCCCGATGCCGCCGCGGCCGCCGCCGCGGTTCGCCGCGGCGGCTTTCGCCTGCTGACGCCCGAGCCGGTCGAGCTCCCCGACAGCGCGCTCGGCTTCCGACGGGGCCTGCTGGTCCGAGACCCCGACGGCCATGTAGTCCAACTGGTCGAACCGTCCTGAGGAATACGATGCCGACGACGACACTTCCCGCCGCCTCCCCCCGGACGCCGGCCGCCGAGCCGACCACGATGCAGGCGATCGCGGTAATCCCGGGCCAGCCGAACACCATGCACCTCCGCGAGGTGCCCAAGCCTTCGATCGCCGACGTGCCGGGCGGCCGGGGAGTGCTGGTCAAGGTGCTCCGGGTCGGGGTGGACGGCACCGACAAGGAGATCAACGCCGCCGAGTACCGGGCGGCGCCGCCGGGAGTCGACTCCCTGATCACGGGGCACGAGAGCTTCGGGCGGGTGGTGGAGGTCGGACCGAACGTGCCGGAGCTGGCGCCGGGCGACTACGTCGTGGCCACGGTGCGCCGGCCCGGGTCGAGCATCTACGACCAGATC
>JBBRGH010000220.1:0-5853 GCA_038240915.1 Gemmatimonadales bacterium
GACCGAGCCGATGGCGCGATAGACGGCGAGCAGGTGGGCGATGAACCACGCGGCCGCCACGACGACGCCGGCGAGCTTGAGCGCCCCCCGAAGCAGCCGCCAGTCGGTGAGGAATTCCACCGCCGAGGGCGCCACCTCCTGGGCCCACCAGCGATCGGCCAGGAGCACGCTGGCCCAGCGCCCGGCGAAGAGCAGCGCCACGACCCCGGCGACCACCACGGCCAGCCGGCGAGCGCGCCGGGACACGTCGTCAGGCGCGGACGCCCCGCCCCGCAAGCCAGCCGACGACTTCGCTGCGGGCGGCGTCCAGCGACCGCGGATTGGAGGCTTCGAACCGGAGGACCAGGATCGGCTGGGTGTTGGAGGCGCGGAGAAGCCCCCACCCGTCGGGAAAGGTGATGCGGACCCCGTCGATGGTGTTGACCGGATAGCGGTCGCGAAAGTGGGCCGTGGCGGCCTCGACGATGGCGAACTTCTCCGCCTCGGGCACGTCCACCCGGATCTCGGGGGTGGCCGTGGTGCGCGGCAGGTCCGCCAGCAGCGCCGCCAGGCCGAAGGGCTGGCGGCTGACGATCTCGAGCAGCCGCGCCGCGGCGAACAGGGCGTCGTCGAAGCCGAGGTAATCGCCGCCGAAGAACATGTGGCCGCTCATCTCGCCGGCGAGCGGCGCGGCCAGCTCCTTCATCTTGGCCTTGATCAGCGAGTGGCCGGTCTTCCACATCACCGGCTCGGCCCCTGCCTCGCGGAGCGCCTGCGGGAGCACCTCGGAGCATTTCACGTCGAAGATGACCGGTGTGCCCGGGCCGAAGCGGCGGACCGCGTCGCGGCCGAGCAGGACCAGCAGCTGGTCGCCGTAGATGACCTCGCCGGTCTCGTCCACCGCGCCGATCCGGTCGGCGTCGCCGTCGAAGGCGAGCCCGAGCTCGGCTCCGGTCCGCCGCACCTCGGCCTGGAGGTCACGCAGGTTCTCGGGCACAGTCGGATCGGGGTGGTGATTGGGAAAGGTGCCGTCGGACTCGCAGAAGAGACCCGTGACCTCCGCGCCAAGGGCCTCGAGGGTGGCGACGGCGACGAGACTCCCGACCCCGTTGCCGCAGTCCACCACGACCCGCACCGGCCGCTCGAGCCGGTGCCGGCTCAGGATGCCCTCGCGGTAGCGGCCCAGCACCGATCCGTCGCTGGTCTCCCGGCCGGGGCCGCTCCGCCAGCGCTCGGCCACGATGACTTCCCACAGCTCGAGGATCTCGTCGCCGTGAAAGGCGTCGCCCCCGAGCACCAGCTTGAAGCCGTTGAATTCCGGGGGGTTGTGCGAGCCGGTGACCTGCACGCCGCCGTCGGCCCCGAGGGCGTGGACGCCGTAGTAGAGCGCGGGCGTGGGCAGGGTGCCGATGTCCACCGCCGTGCCGCCGGCCTCGACGATGCCCCGGCGCACGCCGGCGGCCAGCGCCTCGCCCGAGGGCCGATTGTCGCGGCCGACGGCGATCACCGGCGCGTGCCCGAGCCGGTCCCAGCCGGCGCTGGCAAAGCCGCGTCCGATCCCGCGGGCAAGCTCGGGGGTGAGCTCGCTGCCCACGACTCCGCGGACGTCGTATTGCCGGAAGATCGACTTGGGGACGTTCATGGCGACCCGCGCCGGCCGGTCATGGGCCCGCGAACGGGGTGCCCGTCTGGGTGAGCGTGGTGCCGCTCCGGCCGGCGACGTCGAGCAGGCTGCCGGGCAGGATCCCGAGGAAGAGCACGGCCACCACGGTCAACGCCACCGCGCCGAGCGCGGCGGGGGCCAGCCGCACGCCGGCGTAGCGATCGGCCGTCGGCGCGGGCTTCATGTACATCGCCATGATGACCGGCAGGTAGTAGCCCGCGCTCACCACGCTGGTGAGCACCAGGATCACCGGCAGAATGAAGTGCCCCTGGGCCACGACGGCGGTCAGGATGTACCACTTGCCGATGAACCCGAAGGTGCCGGGAAAGCCCAGCAGCGACAGCATGCAGACGGCGAGCCCGAAGGCGATGCCCGGCCGGGTGGGCGCGAGTCCCGCCAGGTCGTCGAGGGTCACGTCCCGCTCGCCGCCCCGACCGAGCGCCGCGAGAAAGCCGAACGCGGCCAGGGTGGCGAGGCTGTAGGCGAGCAGGTAGAGCATGACGGCTCCGGCCCCGGCCGGCGAGCCCGGCCAGACCGCGACCAGCAGGTAGCCCGCGTGGGCGATCGAGCTGTAGGCCAGGAGCCGCTTGAGCGAGCGCTGGGTCAGGGCCACCAGGTTGCCCAGCACCATCGAGGCGATGGCCAGTGCGGCGACGATCGGCTGCCACAGGCTCACGGCCGAGGCGAAGGCCTCCATCAGCACCCGGACGAGCGAGGCGAACGCCGCCGCCTTGACACCCGTGGCCATGAAGCCCGTGACCGGCGTGGGCGAGCCGTCGTAGACGTCGGGGGCCCACATGTGGAACGGCACCGCCGCCACCTTGAAGGCGAACCCGATCAGCAGCAGCCCAAGGCCGAGCGCCGCCATCAGCGAGAGGGGCTTGCCGGCCAGCTGGGCGCCGACCAGGCTCAGATTGGTGGTTCCGGTGGCACCGTAGACCAGAGCGATTCCGTAGAGCAGGAAGCCCGAGGCGAACGCGCCGATCAGGAAGTATTTGAGCGCGGCCTCGGACGAAAAGGCGCTGGCCCGGTTGTAGCCCGCGAGGACGTACACCGCCACCGACATCACCTCGAGGCCCAGAAACAGGACGATCAGGTCCTCGGCGCCGGCCAAAAACATCATCCCTGCGGTGGCCAGCAGGACGAGCACGTAATATTCGGGCGCCAGCAGCCGCTCCCGCTCCAGGTAGCCGAGCGACAGCAGGATGGTGACGCCGGCGGAGAGGAGCGCGATGCCGGCCGCGGCGTAGCGGAACGAGTCGAGCGCCACCATCTGGGCCAGGCCGTCGGGCGCGACGCCGTTGGCCCACAGGGCGGCCAGACCGGCGCCGCTCACCAGCACGCCCGCGAAGCTGAGCCAGCCGGCCAGGCGGCTGTCCTCGACGGTATCGTGCCGCCAGCTCACCACCAGCAGGACCACCAGCGCCCAGGCCGACAGCAATACTTCCGGCAGCAGCCCGAGGGTGATGCCCCAGGGCGTGCTGAGATCGAGCCGGTTCATCGCCGGTCCTCCGCGGGCCCGGCTGCCGCCCCCAGCGTGATGTCGGCGGCCTGCCCCGGTCGGGACGCGGCGGCCTCCAGGTAGTGCTTGGTGGCCGGTTCCATGAGCCGGAGCACGGGCGCCGGATAGAGGCCGAGCCAGACGATGCCGGCCACCAGCGGCAGCATCACCATCAGCTCACGGGGCGTGAGGTCGGTCAGGTGTTCGTTCTCGCGGTCATCGAGCCGATTGAAGATCATGCGCTGCAGCGCCCAGAGCAGGTACGCGGCCGCGAAGATGACACCGGTGGTGGCCAGGCCGGTGGCCCAGGGGAACGCGGTGAAGCTCCCGAGCAGGACGAGGAATTCACCCACGAACCCGTTGAGGCCCGGCAGCCCGATCGAGGAGAGCGCCACCACGGTCAGGAGGAGGCTGAACACCGGGACCACCCGGGCGATGCCGCCGTAGGCGTCGATCCGCCGGGTGTGCCGCCGCTCGTACAGCATGCCGATGAGGAGGAACAGCGCCCCGGTCGAGAAGCCGTGGCTGATCATGACCATCAGGGCGCCCTGGACGCTCTGCACCGTCCCGCCCCAGATGCCCAGCATGACGAAGCCGAGGTGGCTCACCGAGGAGTAGGCCACCAGCTTCTTGATGTCCGGCTGGACCAGGGCCACCAGCGCCCCGTAGATGATGCCGATCACGGCCAGCAGCACCACCAGGTGGCTCACCGGCGGGCTCATGGCAACCCCGGGGAAGAAGGGCACCGCAAAGCGGAGGAAGCCATAGGTGCCGATCTTGAGCATCACGGCCGCCAGCAGCACGCTGCCGGCGGTCGGCGCCTCGACGTGGGCGTCGGGCAGCCAGGTGTGGAACGGGAAGATCGGCACCTTGATGGCGAAGGCCAGGGCGAACGCGGCGAAGAGCCACGGCGCCGCCGGGCCCGCCGCGTCGGCGTGCTGCAACAGGTGGTCGTAGGAGAACGACAGCAGCCCGGTAGCGCTCTGCACCTTCCACACCAGCACGAGGATCGCCACCAGCATCAGCAGCGAGCCGGTCATGGTGTAGACGAAGAACTTGATGGCCGCGTAGAGCCGGTTGGTGCCGCCCCAGATCCCGATGATGAAGTACATCGGAATCAGCATCAGCTCGAAGAAGACGTAGAACAGGAACAGGTCGAGCGCGAGGAACACGCCCACCATGCCGGTCAGCAGGGTCAGCATCAGGGCGTAGAAGCCCCGTTCCCGGGTGGTGGTGTAGCGGAAGCTGGCCAGGACGCTGAGCGGCATCAGCGCGGTGGTGAGCAGCACCATGACGACCGAGATCCCGTCGATGCCGACCCGGTAGCTGATGCCCCAGTTGGGAATCCACGGGATGTTGGCGATGTGCTGCAGGGCACCGTTGTGGGGCTCGAGCAGCCACCAGAGGCCGACCGAGAGCACGAACTCGAGCGTGGTGACGGCCAGCGCGGTCCACTTGGCCGAGCGCTCGTCACCCACCAGGATGGGCACCACGCCGATGAGCGGGAGCAGCAGCAGGGCGTGGAGGATCCACTGCCCGTAGCCGATCGAGGTCAGGAAGGCGTTCATCGCGCGGTCACCGGATCACGGCGCGGAGTATCCAGATCGCGCCCACGAGGAAGAGGACCACGTAGATGCCCACCTGTCCGGTCTGCAGCAGCCGGAGGCCGCCGCCCGCCAGCCGCGAGAGCCAGGCCGCTCCGTTCACGCCCACGCCGTCCACCACGCCCTGGTCCACGCCCTTCCACAACACCACCCGCGAGAGCCACTCGAGCGGCCGGACCACGGCCGCGTCGTACAGCTCGTCGATGTAGTACTTGCGGTTGAGCACCAGGGCGAACCCGGTGTCGGCCGGGGCGTCATGCGCGGTCGGGATCGGCCGCGCCAGGGTGGCCCGGAGGCCGAGGAAGAGGCCGAGGAGGCCGATGGCGACGGCGGCGCCGACCAGCAGATACTCGGTGGGCCCTTCGGGCATGGCCAGCCGCCGGATCCGGAGAGCGGGCTCCATGACCGGCTCGAGCCAGTGCTCGAGGGCGGCGTGGCCGCCGACCAGATGCGGCAGGTTGAGCGCGCCGCCCGCCAGGCTCAGGACCCCGAGCACCAGCAGCGGTCCGGTCATGATCCAGGGCGCCTCGTGCAGGTGCTCCCGCTCGCGGGCGCCGGTCCGGTTCTCGCCCAGGAAGGTCATCGCCATCAGCCGGGCCATGTAGAACGCGGTCAGCAGGGCCGCCACCACCCCCATGGCGTAGAACAGGTAGAAGATCGGCGTGTCCCCGCCCCGGGCGAACGCCGCGGCGAGAATCTCGTCCTTGGAGAAGAAGCCGGAGAAGGGCGGGATGCCGGCGATGGCCAGGGTGGCGATCAGCATCAGCGCGAAGGTCCACGGCATGTACCGCCGGAGGCCCCCCATGTTGCGCATGTCCTGGGCGTCGTCGTGCCCATGGGTGGCGTGATAGGCGTGGTGCATCGCATGGATCACGCTGCCCGAGCCGAGGAACAGGAGCGCCTTGAAGAAGGCGTGAGTGGCGAGGTGGAACACCCCCGACACGTACGCGCCGGTCCCGACGCCCAGGAACATGTAGCCCAGCTGGGAGACGGTGGAGTAGGCCAGCACCTTCTTGATGTCGTACTGCCGGAGCCCGATCGTGGCGGCGAACAGGGCCGTGAGGGCGCCGATCCCGGCGACCACCGTGCTCGAGACCGGCGCCAGG
>JBBRGH010000221.1:0-5842 GCA_038240915.1 Gemmatimonadales bacterium
CCGACTTCGCAGAGTCGCCGGTGGATGCGGTGGAACGGCTGCTTCGTGCGACGACCGCCCTCAGGGACCTTAAGAACGGGGGGGACGGGGACCGGATCCGGGCCTTCGAGCAGGTACCGCTCCAGTTTGGGACGTAGGGTCCCAAGCGGCCGAATATGTAGGTGTTGACCCACGCCGTGTTGCGCCTGCCGCGCCAAAACTGTTGTTTTGGCGCGGCAATTGCTTGAGAAACGCATCAGTTTGTTGTATAGAAACTGCTCTTTCGGACGATCCGGGAACTCCTGCATCGGGAGGCCCGGCTTCAGGCGTCAGCAATCCCACCGACCGCCCAGCGGTCCTCCCGAGGAGTCGAGGATGTCCAACCCGCTCGCCCAGCAGGATCGGTCGGGCTCGCCCCCGGCCGAGGCGTCCCGCGACCCGTTCTCTATCCCCAGCGAGATCAAGGCGAGTATCCGCGTCCTCGTGGTGGATGACGAGCGCACCCTGCGCGAGAGCTGCGCGAGCGTGCTCCAGATGGACGGCTACAACGTCACGCTGGTCGGCCGAGGCGAGGAGGCGCTGGACACCGTCAAGCGGCGAAAGTTCGATATCATTCTGGTCGATCTGTACATGTCGCAGATCTCGGGGATCGACATCCTCCGAGCCACCCTGGCGGCCTATAAGGACACCATCGTCGTCGTGATGACCGGCAACCCGAGCGTGACCAGCAGCATCGAAGCGCTTCGGGCCGGTGCCTGGGATTATCTGCCCAAGCCGTTCAGCGCCACCCACCTGCAGGTGCTGATCGGACGGGCGTCCCACGCGGTGATGATGTCGCGCGAGGCGCAGGACCTCCGGGTTCAGCTGATGAAGCAGAACGGCCACAGCGACAAGATCGCCCTGATCGGGATCTCGCCGCTGTTCCGCCAGGCGGTCGAGCTGGCCCGGAAGGTGGCGGCGACCGACGCGTCGGTGTTCATCAGCGGCGAGAGTGGCACCGGCAAGGAGGTCATCGCCCAGTTCATCCATCAGAACAGCCGCCGGGCAGGCCGGGCTCTGGTGCCGATCAACTGTGCCGCGCTGCCCGAGCCACTGCTCGAGAGCGAGATGTTCGGCCACCGGAAGGGCGCCTTTACCGGCGCCGATCGGGACAAGCCGGGGCTGCTGGAGACCGCCAACGGCGGCACCCTGTTCCTGGACGAGCTCACGGAAATGACGATGCCGCTCCAGGCCAAGCTGCTCCGGGTCATCCAGGACGGCGTGGTCCGGCGGGTGGGCAGTGAGCAGCAGGACGCGGTGGTGGACGTGCGCTTCATCTCGGCCACCAACCGCGAGCCGCAGGAGGCGGTGGACACCGGGGTGCTTCGGGGCGACCTGTTCTACCGACTCCGGGTGGTCCCGATCAAGCTCCCGCCGCTCCGCAAGCGGCCGGAGGACATCCCGCTCCTGGCCAACCACTTCCTGACCTACTACTGGCAGCGCCACCGCCAGATGGGTGACCGGGTGCCGCGGCTGAGCGAGGCCAGCATCGGGTTCTTGCGCTCGCGTCCCTGGCGGGGCAACGTTCGGGAGCTCCAGAACGTGATCGAGCACGTCGCGGTGCTGGCTGAGCCCGATCAGACCATTCAGCCCAACGACATACCGGTGTACGACGACGGCAACGAATGGCCGGCCGACACGACAGTGAACTCCGCCGTGATGGACGAGGCCTATCACAGCGCGAAGGACCGCGTGGTGGCGCAGTTCGAGAAGGAATATCTGACCCGCCTCGTCAGCCGCGCCGGGGGCAACATGTCCAAGGCCGCCCGTCTGGCCAGCATCGACCGGACGACGTTGTACCGGTTGATGGACAAGCACGCCTTCCATCGCGACGAGACCCCGGGGCCCACCGCGTGATTCCGGAAAAAACGGCGCCCGGCAGCACCAGCGGCGAGCGCCGGCGCACGGCGGCCGGGGCGGCGGCGGCGCGCGTGTGGGACCCGGACGGACTGTCGGGCGGCGGGGTCGCCCCCGCCCTGTGGGACGTGCTGCGGGAAGCGGTGCTCTGGGCCCAGGCGGAATGGGAGCGGGCGGTCGAGCATGCGGCGGGCATGGACGAAGTGACGGCCCATCTGGCCCAGCTCTGTGCCGCGATCCGCCTGCAGGCGAGCAGCCAGAACGCCGACCTGGCGGCGCTGCCACGAAACGCCCTGTCGCGCCGGCTGGTGGGACTGATCCGGTCGGCCTTCGTCGAACGGGCGGCGGCGGTGCCCTCGCCCGACGCGGGGCAGGTGCTCCGGCTCCTGGCCGCCATCGAGCAGGTGGGCCAGTGGCTGGAGGCCGAGTGGTCGCAGCACTTCTCCGACCGGCTGTCGGGACCGGACGGGCTCGAGCTGGTGGTGGAGGTGGCCCACGACCTCCGCTCGCCGCTGACGTCCATCCTGTTCCTGGCCGAAACCCTGCAGCGAGCCCGGAGCGGGCCGGTCAATCCGGTCCAGGAGCGCCAGCTGGGCCTGATCTACAGCGCGGCCTTCGGCCTCAGCTCGGTAGCGAGCGACGTGATCGAGCTGGCCCGGGGGGGCGACCGGCTGGTGGATCTCGATCCGATTCCGTTCTCGGTCACCGACATCCTGGAATCGGTGCGCGACATCGTCCAGCCGATCGCCGAGGAGAAGAGCCTGACCGTGCAGTTGACGATCCCGGAGGCCGATTTCCGGATCGGTCACCCGGTGGCGCTCAGCCGCGTGCTGCTCAACCTCACGACCAACGCCCTCAAGTTCACGGCCGAGGGCTTCGTCGAGGTGATCGCCCGGGAGACGGGTCCGCGGGCGGTCGAGTTCTCGGTCCGGGATACCGGCCGGGGCATTCCGCCCCAGAGCATGGCCACACTGTACGAGCCGTTCCGCCGCCGTCAGAAGCCGGGGGAATATGCCTTCTCCGGCTCCGGCCTTGGCCTTTCCATCTGCCGGAAGCTGGTGGAAGCGATGGGTTCCACCCTCGACGTCGAGACCGCCCCCGGCTACGGGACCCGGTTTCACTTCGTGCTCGACCTGCCTCTGGCCGGGGAGGCCCAGTTCGGCTGACCGGTCGCCCCCTACCCGCCGTCCCCCACCTCGGATAAATTCTTCAGGCTGGCCACTTGCGAAACGTTCCCGCTCCCGCGCCACGGCGACCCGGCCGATCCGCGCAGAGCCGTCGAACCGACCGTTTCGCCCGATGGCCGCCGAGCAACGACCCCTGTGGGCTCCCGACCTCGCGCTCTCCTCGTTGCCCTGCCGCAGTCCGGGTCCGGCCAGGTGCGTCGAGGGGGTCGCACGCGGCTCGAGGCGCCCGGAACCGAGCGAGACGTGAACCGACCGCTGATTCGGCCCGCACGGCACTTGAGCCAGCCTCCAGTGCACGCCCCGAACGCCGCCCTGCTGATCGACTTCGACAATGTCACCCTGGGCGTCCAGAAGGACCTGACGAAGGAGCTACGCACCCTCCTCAACAGCGACATCATCAAGGGCAAGGTCGCCGTCCAGCGCGCCTACGCCGACTGGCGCCGCTACCCGCAGTATATCGTCTCCCTCTCCGAGTCGTCGATCGATCTCATCTTCGCTCCCGCCTTCGGCTCGAGCAAGAAGAACGCGACCGACATCCGCCTTGCCATCGACGCCATCGAGCTGGTCTTCACCCGCCCCGAGATCGGGACCTTCATCCTGCTCTCGGGCGACAGCGACTTCTCGACGATGGTCATCAAGCTCAAGGAGTACGGCAAGTACGTGATCGGGGTCGGGATCCGGGAGAGCGCCAGCGACCTGCTGATCCAGAACTGCGACGAGTACTTCTCGTACAACGACCTCGCGGGGCTGACCAAGGAAGTGGATACCCCGTCGATCCAGCGCGATCCCTGGGAGCTCGCCGGCGAGGCCGTGGCCCAGATGGCGCGGAACGGCGACGTGATGCGCTCCGACCGGCTCAAGCAGGTGATGCAGCAGATCGACTCCAACTTCGACGAGCGCACGGCGGGCTTCAACCGCTTCAGCAAGTTCGTGGTCGAGGCCGGTCAGCGGGGCGTCGTGGTCGTCACCAAGCTGGACAACGGGCAGTACGAGGTGGCCCCGAGCGCCGGCGGGATCGCCGCCGGGGCGCCCGCGGCCACGGCCGCCTCCGCCCGGGCCCCGCGCGAGGCCGAGGCGCCGCGCCGTGAGGGTGAGGGCGCTCGGGACGAGACTGGGCGCCGGGGCCGAAGCCGGCGGGGCCGGGGCCGAGGACCGGAACGGGAGCGGGCTCCGGGCCGCGAGCGGCCGGACGAGCCGCCGCGCGAGGCGGTGGCTGGGCGCGAGCCGGTGCCTGGGCGCGAGCCGGTGGCGCCGCGCGGCCGTCCGGCCGATGCGACCCTCTCACTGGCACGGGCGTTCCAGCTGATGACTCAGGCGCTGGCCGAGCTCCGCGCCCCGGTGCCGCACGATTCGCTCCGGCTGCGGATGGTGGCGCTCCACGGCCGGGAGGATCCCCTGCTCGAGGCGGCCCGATTCGCCCGGCTCCTGCGCCAGGCGAACGACGCCGAGATCGCTGATGTGCGCAAGGTGGCGGAGGACGAGTACGAGGTGACGCCGCACCGGATGGGTGGCGTGCCCGCCCTCGCGGCACCGCCCGCGCCGGCCCCCGCGCTCAGTGGCGCGACCGATGAGTTCGCCGCGGTGACGCCCCCCGAGGCAGGCGCGGAGCCGGGGCGGACCGACAACGGACAGCGGCTCGGCCTGCGCTTCCGTCGCGGCTCGCGCGGCCAGCTCCGCCAGGGCGAGATTCCGCTGATCGGCGTGGTGCAGATGGACGCGCCGGCGCCCGAACCGGCGGCGGCGGTGGCCGCGCTCGAGGCGCCGGTCGAGGCCGAGCCGGCTCCGCGGAAGCGGGCCCGGCCGCGGACACCTCGCAAGAAGGCGGCGACCGCGGCGGCCGCCTCCCCAGCACCCGGCTCGGACACCGGCGGCGAGGAGCCGGCCCCAGCCGCTGCCCGGCCCAAGCGACCGCGAGCGCGGGCCAAGAAGAAAGCGGAGTGAGCGCGACGCGACGGGCAGCCACGCTGCCCGTCTCGTTTTTCGCGCGGCCGGCGGACCTGGTCGCGCGCGAGCTGCTGGGGGCGACGGTAATCTCGACGCTGGGCGGAGCCCGAACGGCCGGGCGGATCGTCGAGACCGAGGCCTATCTGGGCTACGACGACGCGGCTTCGCATGGCTATCGCCACCGCCGCCACCCCGGGAACGAGGCGCTCTTCGGCCCGCCGGGTACCTGGTACGTCTACCTCTCCTACGGCATGCACTGGTGCGGCAATCTGGTCTGCGGAGCCCGCGGGCAGGCCAGCGCCGTGCTGCTTCGCGCGCTCGAGCCGGTGGAGGGTCTGGCCGTGATGCGGGGGCGGCGGGAGGTGGTGGCCGATCGGCAACTGTGTTCCGGGCCGGGCAAGCTGTGTCAGGCGCTGGCCATCACCCGTGACCAGGATGGCCTGCCGATGCCCCGATCCGGCGTGCGCGTGATGGCGGCCACCGAGCTGCCGGCCGCCATCGTCGCCGGGCCCCGAGTCGGCATTACCAAGGCCGCCGAGTGGCTGCTCAGGTTCGTGATCGGTGGGTCGCCCTGGGTCTCGCGCGGGCCGGTGGAGACACCGCGGCTCGGGTAGGCAGACGCGACACGGGCAGCGAATCGAGGATCCGCTGCCCGGGTCGCCCGTCCGGCACCGTCACTGCATCCGAATCAGTACCCGCCGGACCCGCCATTCTCGCGCGCGCTGCCCAGGCTGAAGCGCAGACCGCCAGTGATGGTGTGGAAGGCACCCATCGTCCATTCACCGTAATCCAGCCGCCGGAACAGCGCGTTGCCGGCCCCGTCCGTCTGCAGCACC
>JBBRGH010000222.1:0-5780 GCA_038240915.1 Gemmatimonadales bacterium
GGTCTTGGCCGTGTGGTCGCCACCGCCGGGCAGCCCGGTGACGATGGTCTCGGGGTCGCCCGCCGGCTCCAGCTTCCCCGCCGCGAGCCGCCAGCGGACGATGCTCCGGTCGAGCGCGAGGTAGAGATAGCCGTCGTGCACCGCGACGTCGTTGCCGCCGCGGGGGCCGAAGGCGGCGCGCTCGTCGAAGGTGCCGTCGCCGTCCCGGTCGCGGAAGGCGGCCACGCCGCCGCGGAGGAGTCCGCCGCTGGTGGCGGCGTAGAGATCGCCGTTGGGCGCGACGGCCAGATGGCGCACCCCATCGACGCCGGTGGCCACCTCGCTGGCGCAGAAGCCGTCGGGGAGGCGGCGGCCGCCGTTGTCGGGGGCGCAGGGCGGCGCGGCGCCGGCCGCGGCCAGCGCCGCGAGCGCGGCGACCGGCACCATCGCGAGGACGATGCGACGGGCGGTGGTGAGAACGACACGCATGGCGACACCCTTCCTGAAGCCTGGAATCGGGGGGAGCACGCGGGCTCCGGAGCACTGGTTTCAAGATAGTCACGGCCCGAGCGCGGGCCGCCGGGGCGCCCGCGCGGGAGCCCGCCGCGTCGGGGGGAGGACGCGTTTCCGAGGGAAAAAGCGGCCAAAATCGGTCGTTCCGAGGGAAAAATCGGCCTCAAACCCCGTTCTCCGAGGGAAAACACCCGTTTCCCTATTGTAAAATCGCGGCGTCCGTGTACTGTTTGTCTCGGTAGTAGCGCAGGACGAGAGGCACACACGGTTCTCACATTCACTGGGAGACACGCGATGGCCGCCAAGAAAAAGACCGCCAAGAAAGCCGCCAAGAAGTCCGCCAAGAAGTCCCCCGCCAAGAAGGCCACCAAGAAGGCCGCCAAGAAGTCCGCCAAGAAGCGCGTCCCGAGCGCCGCGTTCATGCGTCCGGTCCAGCCCGACAGCGCCCTCGGCGCGGTGGTCGGCAACTCGCCGCTCCCCCGGACCGAGCTGACCAAGAAGCTGTGGGCGTACATCAAGCGGAACGGCCTGCAGGACGCCAAGAACCGCCGCGCCATCAACGCGGACGACAAGCTCCGCCCGGTCTTCGGCGGCAAGGCGCAGGTCACCATGTTCGACATGACCAAGCTGGTGAACAAGCACGTGAGCTGACCCTTCCGGCCCCGGCCGGAGCAGAACGGAGGGCGTCCCCGCTGGGACGCCCTTTCTGCTTCCGCGCGGTTATGTTTCCCGCCCTATGGCCGGCGAATACATCTTCACGATGCGCGACCTCCGAAAGGTCGTGCCCCCCTCGCGAGAGATCCTCAAGGGGATCCATCTCTCCTTCTTTCCCGGCGCCAAGATCGGCGTCCTCGGCGCCAACGGCGCGGGGAAATCGTCGCTGCTCCGGATCATGGCGGGCGTCGACAAGGACTTCCTGGGCGACGCGCGGCCGCTCCCCGGCATCCGGATCGGCTTCCTCTCGCAGGAGCCCCAGCTCGATCCCGCCAAGGACGTCCGCGGCAACGTGATGGAGGGCGTCCGCGAGCAGCAGGCGCTGCTGGACCAGTTCCACGAGATCAGCGCCCGGTTCGCCGAGCCGATGGACGATGACGCCATGACCCGGCTGCTCGAGAAGCAGGGCAACCTGCAGGAGCGGATCGACGCGCTGGGCCTGTGGGAGCTCGACCACAAGATCGATCTCGCGATGGATGCGCTCCGGCTGCCGCCGGGCGAGGCCGACGTCAACCGGATCTCCGGCGGCGAGCGCCGCCGGGTGGCGCTGTGCCGGCTGCTGCTGGAAGAGCCCGACATGCTGCTGCTGGACGAGCCCACCAATCACCTGGACGCCGAGAGCGTCTGGTGGCTCGAGCGCTACCTGGCCGAGTTCAAGGGCACCGTGGTGGCCGTGACCCACGACCGCTACTTCCTCGACAACGTGGCCGGCTGGATCCTCGAGCTGTACCAGGGGGCCGGCATCCCGTGGGAGGGGAACTACTCGTCCTGGCTCGAGCAGAAGGAGCGGCGGCTGGGCCAGGAGGAGAAGCAGGCGTCGGCCCGGCAGAAGACGCTGCAGCGGGAGCTCGAGTGGGTCCGGATGTCGCCCCGGGCCCGCCAGGCCAAGAGCAAGGCACGCATCACCCGCTACGAGGAGCTCCGGGAGGAGGCCGAGCGCCAGTCGGAGGGCAGCGCCGAGATCCTGATCCCGGTGCCCGACCGGCTGGGCGACGAGGTGGTGATCGCGAGCGGCGTGGCCAAGGGATTCGGCGACCGGCTGCTGTTCGAGAACCTGAACTTCTCGCTGCCGCGGGGCGGGATCGTGGGCGTGATCGGCCCCAACGGTGCTGGCAAGACCACCCTGTTCCGGATGATCACGGGGACCGAGCCGCCCGATGCCGGCACCCTGACCGTGGGCTCGACCGTGAAGGTCGCCTACGTGGACCAGAGCCGGGATGCCCTCGACGGCGAGCACACCGTCTATCAGGAAATCAGCGGCGGACAGGACCAGCTCCAGTTCGGCCGCCGGACCGTCAACGCCCGGGCCTACGCCGCCGGCTTCAACTTCCGCGGATCTGATCAGCAGAAAAAAGTGAGCACCTTGTCGGGCGGCGAACGCAACCGGCTCCACCTGGCCAAGCTGCTCAAGAGCGGCGGCAACCTGCTGCTGCTCGACGAACCGACCAACGATCTCGACGTGGACACGCTGCGCGCGCTGGAGGAGGCGCTGGTGGGCTTCGCCGGCTGCGCCGTGGTGATCAGCCACGATCGCTGGTTCCTCGACCGCATCGCCACCCACATCCTCGCCTTCGAGAGTAACAGCGCGGTGGTGTGGTTCGAGGGCAACTACGCCGAATACGCCGCCGACCTCAAACGGCGCACGGGCGTGGACGCGAACCAGCCGCACCGGATCCGCTACAAGAAGCTGGTCCACTGAGGCCCGGCGGCCGGGCGGGGCGAACGACAAGAATGTCGGCCGCCTCGTCGCAGAGCGGCGGTGTTCCGCTCCCCCCCGCTCCGCTATACTACGGCGATGACGACCCCGCATAGCCGGATTCCCTACCTGCCCGCCCGCATCGAGGGTCTCTCGCTGCTGGCGATGAACCTGTGGTGGAGCTGGAGCCGGGAAGCCCGCGCGCTGTTCCGCTCGATCGACGACGCGCTCTGGCACATCACCCGCCACAATCCGCTCGAGCTCCTCTGCCGGGTCGATCCCGCCCGGATCGCCGCCTGCGCCAGTGACAGCGACTTCCTCAGACGCTATGACGACGTCATGGCGCGCCTGGCCCACGGCACCACCAGCACGGACACCTGGTACGCCCAGCGCTATCCCGAGCTGGACGGCCGGCCGGTGGCCTACTTCTGCGCCGAATTCGGACTCCACAACTCGGTGCCGATCTACTCCGGCGGCCTCGGCGTGCTGGCCGGCGACCACTGCAAGGCTGCCAGCGACCTGGGCGTTCCGATGGTGGGCGTGGGCCTCTTCTACATGAAGGGCTACTTCGACCAGCGGCTCCGGCTCGACGGCTGGCAGCAGGACAGCGACGAGGAATTCGATGTCAGCCTGACGCCGCTGGTGCCGATCACCGGCGTCAAGCAGGAGCCGTTCCTGACCACGGTCGAGACCTCGGGTCGGCCGGTCCACGTCCGGGCCTGGCGGATGATGGTGGGTCGGATGCCGATCTACCTGCTCGACACCAACCTCGAGCTGAACCACCCGGACGACCGCGCGTTGATGAACAAGCTCTACGCCGGCGGGCCCGACATGCGGCTGCGCCAGGAATGGATCCTCGGCGTGGGCGGCGTGCGGCTGCTCCGGGCCCTGGGCATCGACCCGGCCGTGTGGCACGCCAACGAGGGCCACGCCGCCTTCATGATGATCGAGCGCCTGCGCGAGTACGTGATCCAGGGCCGCTCGATCGACGAGGCCGTCCGCCTGGTGCGGGACGCCAGCGTCTTCACCACCCACACCCCGGTGCCCGCCGGCCACGACGCCTTCTCGGTGGACCAGCTCGAGAGCGTGGCCGGGCCCGTGTGGCAGGAGATGGGCATCGACCGCGAGGCCTTCTTCCGGCTCGGCGCCCACCCGGACCTGCCCCACCAGTTCCACATGACCGTCACGGCGATGCGGCTGGCGGCGGCCGTCAACGGCGTGAGTCGCCGCCACGGCCAGGTCTCGCGGAACATCTGGCGCGACCTCTGGCCCGGCCGGCCGTGGGAGGCGGTGCCGATCGGCCACGTGACCAACGGCGTCCACCTGGCCACCTGGATGGCAAGCCCGGTCATGGGCCTGCTGGACGAGCACCTGGGGCCCGACTGGGGCAGCCGGGTGGACGACCCCGCGCTCTGGGAGCAGGTGCTGACGCTCGACCACGAGAAGTTCTGGGAGGCCCACGTCCGGCTCAAGCAGATCCTGGCCAACTTCGTCCGCGAAGAGGCCCGCCGCCGGTTCGCCACGCAGATGAAAGAGGCCGCCCAGGTCGTCGGCGCCGGCACCCTGCTGGACCCGACCGCACTCACGATCGGTTTCGCCCGGCGGTTCGCCACCTACAAGCGGGCCAATCTGATCTTCCGCGACCTCGATCGGCTCCGCCGCCTGCTGGTGAATCCGTGGCGGCCGGTGCAGATCATCTTCGCCGGCAAGGCCCACCCGGCCGATAACCCCGGCAAAGAGGTCCTCCAGAGCGTGTACCAGTTCACCCGGGACCCCGAGTTCGAGGGACGGGTCGCGTTCCTCGAGGACTACGACATGCACCTGGCCCACCTGCTGGTGCAGGGGGTGGACCTGTGGCTCAACCTGCCGCGGGTCCCGCTCGAGGCCAGCGGCACCAGCGGGATGAAGGCCGCCCTCAACGGCATCCCCCAGCTCAGTACGCTGGACGGCTGGTGGCAGGAGGGCTACGATGGGCTGAGCGGCTGGGCGATCTCCCCGGCAGGCGAGAGCGAGGACGCCGACGCGGCCGACGCCGACCGGTTCTACCGCCTGCTCGAGGAGCAGGTGATTCCGCTCTACTACACCCGCAACGCGGCCGGCGTGCCGCTCGGCTGGGTGGAGAAGATGCGCCACGCGCTGCGGCTGGCAGGGTCCAAGTTCACCGCCCGGCGGATGCTCCAGGACTACGTGCAGGAACACTACGCACCCGCAATCCGGGGCGAGTCGTCAGGCGACGACCCGCCGACGGCATGAGGCAGTCAGGATGGCCACCGTTCACCAGCACTCCCGCCCGGCGGCGGAGGCTCGTCCCCCGCTGATCGCAGCGGGCGGGGAGCCGGTCTCCGTCGTGCACATCACGGCGGAATATTTTCCCTTCGCCCGGACCGGCGGCCTGGCCGAGGCCGTCAGCGGCCTGGCCCACCACCAGAAGGCGGCGGGTCTCAACGTGGCCGCCATTCTGCCGCTCTACCGCGGCATCCGCGACGTCGAGCCCGATCTCCAGCCGGTCGGCCCCCCGTTCCTGGTGTCGATCGGCGGCCGGACCGAGGAGGCGCGCATCTTCCGCGCGGCCCGCGCCGGCACCGGGCCGGAGGTCTACTTCCTCGAGCACCTCGAGTACTTCAACCGTCCCGGCATCTACGGCGAGAACGCCGTGGACTACCCCGACAACGCCCGCCGGTTCGCCTTCTTCGCCCTCGCCGCGCTGACCGCCCTGCCCCGGCTGGTGTCCGGCCCGGTCCTGCTGCACGCGCACGACTGGCACACGGCCCTCGTCCCCGTCTACCTCCGCACCGTGCTCGCCGGCGAGCGCTTCGCCGCCTCGGCCACCACCGTGCTGTCGGTGCACAACCCGGGGTACCAGGGTCACTTCCCGCCG
>JBBRGH010000223.1:0-5779 GCA_038240915.1 Gemmatimonadales bacterium
GATCCGGAGACGGTGGCTGGCGGGTGGTTGACCAGCTCGTCATGCGGATGACCCGCAGTCCGCTTGCCATCAGCGCCGCCGAAGCCACCCTGTTCCGGGGGGCTCCGGCCGTTGGGTTCGCCCTGCACGCCGCTGGCCGACCGGCCTACCGTCGCGCGCTCACCAGCATTGGCGACGGCATCGACGTTCTGGTAGGCGAGCTTCTCCGGAGCGCCCACCGGCGGATCGAGCGGGCCGAACCGCCGCACGCCTCCGAATACGACTTGATCAACGGAATCACCGGGTTCGGCGCCTACCTGACGCACACCGACGACCAACCCGACCGACTCCGAGAAATCCTCAACTACCTGGTACGGCTGACTCTGCCCCTCCAGCTCAACGGGCAACATCATCCAGGATGGTGGTCGCTCGGAAGTCCGGACCGGCGACAGGATCCACGCTGGCAGCAGGGCCACGCCGGGTTCGGCATGGCGCACGGCATCGCCGGCCCGCTCGCACTACTGTCGACCGCGATGCGCCGCGGCATCACGGTTCCCGGGCACGCCGATGCCATCGGCACGATCTGCGACTGGCTCGACGGCTGGCGCGTCGAGCAGGAACATGCGGTCTGGTGGCCCGAGGTGATCGATCATTCCGAGTATCTGCGAGGCCAGGCCAGCCAGTCTGGACCGTACCGGCCATCCTGGTGCTACAAGTTAACTGAACTAAATCATTTGTTTTCGCAGTTCAGGGGCGTTTTAGCGATATCTCTGTTAGCGTCCCGCTGCATGATCGGTGAGAGTGATCAGCGGGACCTGGCGAGGGTGGTCGTACTCGATGTGGGGCGGCTTGCTGAGACCGGGACTGAGTGGGAGCCGTTCCAGCTGCTGGGTGCTGACGGTGTAGTGGTGGAACCGGTGGCTGTCTTCTTCGCCGGGCTCCAGGCGGAGGACAAGTCGGTTTCGACGCTGAGGGCCTACGGCAACGACCTGTTGCTGTGGTGGCGGTGGCTGGCTGCTGTCGGGGTTGCGTGGAACCAGGCGACCACGATCGAGGGCCGGGACTTCCTGCGGTGGATGCGGATCGCGGACAAGCCGACCCGCGTTCATTGGCGTTATCGGGACGGCGCTCCGCCGCCGGCCTCGGCGGAGAAGCCCGGAGCGGTGAAGCGTTCGGCGCCGGCGGGGGTGAACCCGGTGACCGGGAAGGCTGGGCTTGGCCTCAAGTACGCGCCCGCGAGCAGGGCGCGCGCCGAGTCGACGTTGCGTACTTTCTATGAGGTCCATCTGGAGACTGGCCAGGGTCCGATCGTCAACCCGTTCCCGCTGGCCCGGTCGCGGCGTGCGGGCCGGGCTAATGCCCATCACAACCCGATGGAGCAGTTCAAGCGCGAGCGGAAGGGCCGTTACCGGCCCAAAGTTTCGAAGCGGATCCCCAAGCGGATCCCCGACGAGCAGTACGACAAGATCTTCGCCCGGTTGAAGTACCACCGCGACCGGGCGCTGCTGGCGTTCTGGGCGTCGACCGGTGCCCGTGCCGAGGAGTTGTTGGACTCTTTCCAGGGCGACGTGTATCCGGGTGACCAGTTGATCTCGGTGACCCGTAAGGGCAGCCGGGATGTCCAGCAGATCCCGGCCTCGCCGGATGCGTTCGTCTGGCTGAGGCTCTACCAGGAAGAGATCTGGAAGCAGGGAGCCCCCCGAGGCCATCACCAGCCGTTGTGGTTTACGCTCCGGCGGCCGTTTCGGCCGCTCACCTACGCGGCGGCTCGCGCCATGTTCCAGCGCGCCAACGAGTTGCTCGGCTCGAACTGGAGCATCCACGACCTGCGGCATACGGCGGCCTGGCGGATGGCCCAGGACCCGCAGATGCCCATCACCGATGTCCAGTGGATCCTCGCTCACGCCTCGCTGGCGACTACCCAGCTCTACACCACTCCTGACCAGCACGAAGTCATCGTCAACACCCGGGCCTACCACCAGCGGCGGGCCAGCAAGCCCGCACAGATGCCTCCGCCGCCGGCTCCGGGCTACAACCCCGAGTCGCTGCGCACCCTGTTCGGGGACCCCTCATGACCATCCGGGCTCAACTTCCTAAGCAGGAGGCCCGATCTCAGGCCGGCGGTCAGTGGCAAGGTGCAGCCTCCGCCGCCGGCGAGGCGCTCAGGCAACTCCGGGCCAAGTTCGCGCCCCGTTCGATACCTGAGACCTGGCCAGCCACCTGCGCCAGTACGGAGCAGATCCTGGAACGCCTGGACCGCTCACCGCTGCGAGCCGCCAACAAGCACACACACTATTCGCGGCGGACTGGGGCGCTCAGGTTGCTGGCGTGGTTGGAGACGATGCCCGGGGACACCTGGCAGCAACGGTGGCTGGCTTCCGGCGCCCAGGAGTCCGGCGGGGAGTGGATGAATGAGCCGTTGTCCTGGTGGCAAGGACGAGAGGGGCGATGCAACAGGGACTTGCTCCAGGCCGGGCTGGTTGCCGTGCTCTGCGCGGACGTGTTCCGGCCGGATCTGGAGTGGCTGTCGCGGATTATCCAGTCCCAGCACTGGCGGATCGCGGTAGCGGCCCACCGCGATCCGCGGGGCTATGCCGACCTTCAGGCCGCGGTCGGCCAGGAGACCAGCTCATCGAGCAACTGGGCGGTCGGACTCGGCCAGATCGCCACCCTGGTCCTGGCTAAGGGCGGTGGCGTCAAGGACATCGTCGTCGGTGACTGCTTGGAGCTTCGAGACGTCGAGACGAGGACTCGAGTCAACGCAGGGAGATCGCAGTATTACAGCATGTTGCGGGACCTGGGCGCCTTTCCTGCCGACGCTCCACCGACCATGCAGTATCTGCAGATCTACTCCGGCCAGCTCACCGTCGAGCAACTCGTGGACCGCTACTCCCTGCAGTGCCGACCAATCCGGGACCTGATCGTCGACTACCTGCACGAACGCCAGCCCGTCCTGGACTACACCAGCTTGCGGCAAGCTTCGCGGACCCTGAGCATGCACTACTGGAAAACCCTGGAGTCCATCCAACCGGGGATCGAGTCCATCCGTCTCAGCCCCGAGGTCGTCGGTGCCTGGAAAGCACGCCTCCGCACGAAGGTCACCCGCCAGCGGCAGCCCGGCGGCTCCATAGCCGAGATTTCCTCACCCCGCACCAACATCGTGAGCCTCCTGACGTCGGTCCGTGCGTTCTACCTCGATATCGCCCAATGGGCCGCCGAAGACCCCGCCCGCTGGGGGCCATGGGCTGTGCCCTGCCCGATCACGTTGGGCGAGATCTCGGCCAAGAAGGGCAAGGCGCACCGAAAAGCCCGGATGGATCAACGCACGCGGGAACGGCTCCCCGCGCTACCTGCTCTCGTCCAAGCCGCGCACCAGCAACTTCAGCAAGCCCGGCTCCGCCTGGATACCTTCAACAGCGCAATGCCCGGCGAGTCCTTCACGGTCCTGGAACAGACGTTCATCAGGCAGAAGACCTCTGGCGCCCATGGTCCATCCACCACGGCCTACGCCTTCGACACCGCAGGCCGTCGCCACAACCTGGGTTCCGCCGAGCGGCGGGCATTCTGGGCCTGGGCGACGGTGGAATTCCTGCGGCACACCGGCTGCCGGATCGAGGAGATGCTGGAGACCAGCCACCACAGCATCACCCAGTACACCCTGCCCGAGACCGATGAACTCATCCCGCTGCTGCATATCGCGCCCTCCAAGACCGACGAGGAACGCCTCCTGGTCATCGACGTCGAACTGGCAGATGTCCTCGCCGCGATCGTCGCCCGAGTCCGTGACAGCACCGGGCAAGTCCCTCTCGTCGCCTCCTGGGACGTCCATGAGCGGGTCTGGAACCCGCCCATGCCGCTGCTGTTCCAGTGGCGGCACGGCGGCCATCTCCGCGGAGTCAGCGACAGCTCGATCCGCCTGAGCTTGAAACTGCTCCTGGAACAGACCGGCCTCACCGACGCTTCAGGGCAGCCGCTGAGCTACACGCCCCACGACTTCCGGAGGCTCTTCACGACCGAGGCGATCTTGAACGGAATGCCCCCGCACATCACGCAGTTGATCTTGGGGCACAAAGATATCAATACCACCATGGGGTATCACACGGTCTACCCCCAAGAGGTGATCAACGGGCACCGGGCCTTCATCGCCCGCCGGCGGGCGATGCGTCCCAGCGAGGAGTACCGCACTCCGACCGACCAGGAGTGGGAGAAGTTCCTCGGCCACTTCCAGCGGCGGAAGCTGGCCTTGGGTGAGTGCGGCAGGGCCTACGGGTCGGGCTGCCAGCACGAGCACGCCTGCGTGAGATGCCCTCTTCTGCGCGTCAACCCCCATGAGAAGCTGCGCCTGGTCGAGATCCGCGACAACACGGTCGCCCGCATCGCCGAAGCCAACGAACGCGGCTGGCTGGGGGATCTCGAACAGCTGGACCTCACCCTCGCCGCCGCCAACGGCAAGCTCACCCAGCTCGAAGAACGAGTTCGGAAGGCCGCCATCGTCTCTCTCGATATGCCGACCTTCCGCGACGTCGCCGGACGCACGGCCACCCTGCCCGCAAGGAGCCGGAGTTGAAAGCCGTCCGGATCGACGTTCACGGCCACCTCGACGAGGTGGAAGTTCCCGGCGACGGAAGCGTCGTCTTCCTGCACGTCATCCGCCGTCTGGTGGAGGCCTCGAGCGTTGAACGGCTGACGCTCACCAGCGGCTACGAGATCTGGGTCGACGAGGACGGCATCGCCAAAAAGCTGCCACCCAACTCCGCGGCGACCGAGCTGGTCAACCGGCACGGTCTCACGGTCGCCATCTACGGCACGGCGGTAGTGACACAAATCGACCTCAGCACCGGCTCTACCCCGGCAAACTCGTGGCCAAGACCGTCCTCCAAACAGCCGGATGACTGCATCAGCTGAAGCTCCTGCAACTCTCTTCATGATCGTTTGATAGTTCAGAGAATACGGCACCCCCGGCATCGCCCGCGCCCAGCAGCTCGCCGGCCGCGCGCTCCATGACACCGCCCGCCAAAGCCTGGCGGAAACCGCGTTCACCGGCTGCATCACCGACTCGGCGCAGCTTCGACGCCTCACCGCCCGAAGCCGGTGCCACGGCACCGCCGGGATCCTGGCCACCGGCCGCCGCATCGCCGCCGACGCCCGCAACCCGCCACTCCTCGCCCAGCTGACCCGCCTCCACCAGCAGCCCACCGCGCCCGGCGAGGAAGCCCACGGGTTCCTCGACGGCACCACCGGCGCCGCCCTCGCCACCCGAGCCACCGTCTCCACATCGTGGGACGCCTGCCTGCTGCTCACCTGACGAAAGGCCACGTCATGCACGAAACGCCCTGGTCGCAGATCACCATCGCCTACCCCGGCGAAACCCCGCACGAGCGCGAACAGCACGCGATCGCCCACCTCACCGAGGTCCTCCCGGCCGCCGAAGCCGCTGGCCTGATCGGCGACTGGTGGTTCATCCACAAAGGCCCGTGGCGCATCCGATACCGGCCCGGCCAAGCGCACGACGGCTCTGATCTCGCCCACCACCTGCTCACCGCTGGAGTCGCCTGGACCCGCGACATCTACGAACCAGAGATCCACGCCTTCGGCGGCCCCGACGCCATGGACATCGCCCACCGGCTGTTCCACCACGACAGCCGACACACACTCACCTACCTACGCGGCCAGCCAGCCGACCGGCGGGAACGCTGCCTCATCCTGTGCACCGCGCTCATGCGCGCCGCCGGACTCGACCTCAACGAACAAGGCGACGTCTGGGCCCGAGTCGCAGACAAACGCGCCCACCTGCTGCACC
>JBBRGH010000224.1:0-5730 GCA_038240915.1 Gemmatimonadales bacterium
GCGCCGAAGACCAGCGCGGTCATGCTGACCACGCTCACCACCATGGCGCCGAAGCGCTGCCCCTCCCGCCGGTCGCCGGCCCGCCGCCACCGGCGGTAGCCCTGCCGGACCGACAGCACGCTCAGCCCGCCGAAGAACACGAACAGCGCCCACCAGACTCTGAAGTCGCCCACCGCGGCCGCTCGCTGAGAGGGTGCCCGCTCGCGCGGTCTCCTCGGTTGCCGCGGGCGGTACTTTCGTGTAATGGTAGTGTAGCAGGGTACAGGCTCAGCCGACGGATGCCATGCGCATTGCGATGATTTCGACCCCCTTCGTTCCGGTGCCGCCGCGCGACTACGGCGGGACCGAGCTGGTGGTCCACGATCTGGTGGAGGGCCTGCTGGACCGCGGGCACGAGGTGACCCTGTTCGCCACCGGCGATTCGCATTCGCGCGCTCCGCTGCGCGCGCTCTACCCGCGGGCCCAGTGGCCGCCCGAGAGCTTCACCGACCTCAATCACTGCGCCTGGGCCATGGCACAGGTGGCGGAGGGCGGGTTCGACCTGATCCACGCCCACTCCGCGGCACTCCTCGCCCTCGGCCGCCTGCTGCCGCACACGCCGATGGTGTACACCCTGCACCACGTGCACGACCCCGCCCTGTCCGAGTATTACCGCCACTTCGCCGAGGTGTCGTTTGTCGCCATCTCGGAGGATCAGGGCCGCCGGGAGACGCTCGTCCGCCCGCGGACCGTCATCCATCACGGCCTCGATCCGGCCCGGTACCAGTGGTCCGAGCAGCCGGCGCCCTACGTCTGCTTCGTCGGCCGGCTGGCGCGCGAGAAGGGCCCTCACGCCGCCATCGACGCGGCGGCGCTCGCCGGCGTGCCGATCCGCCTGGCCGGCGGCGCCCATCCGCCCGACCGCGACTACGCCCGGACGCAGATCGAGCCACGCCTCACTGCCGCCCACGTCACCAGCCTCGGCTGCATCGGCAACGAACAGAAGGTCCCGCTGCTCCGGGACGCCCGGGCTCTGCTCGCGCCCATCGACTGGGACGAACCCTTCGGCCTCATCTTCATCGAGGCCATGCTCTCGGGCTGTCCGGTGGTGGCCTTCGGACGGGGCAGCGTGCCCGAGCTGATCGAGCCCTGGGTGACCGGCTTCATCGCCCGGACGCTCGACGAGATGGCCGAGCTGATCCGGCCGGCCGGCCCGGTGGACCAGCTCGACCGCCGCAGGATTCGGGCGGCGGCGCTCCGCCGGTTCACTCACCGCCGGATGGCGGCCGACTATGAGCGGCTGTATCGCGCCCGGGTGCCGCTCGTCGGCAGCCCCCGTCCGGTGACCGCCGCGTGAGCGGCATCGTCGCCGCGCCCGCCGCCCCGCCGCCCCCGGACGACGCCATCGCCCGGCTGCGGCCGGTGCCGATGGAAGCGGCCGTCGGCTACGCCGGCATCGAGTGCACCCACGAGCGGCTGGCGGAGCACTCGCTGGTGCTCAAGCACGACCGGCTCTTCATGCTGGTGGATCCGCACGGCAACGTCGCCCCGCCGGGCCTCTGCTCGCTGGGACTCTTCCAGGACGACACCCGGATCCTCAGCCACTACGCGCTGGCGGTGCACGGCGGCCCGCCGGATCTGCTCTCGGCCCAGGTCCCGAGCGCATTCGGCGCCCAGATCGATCTCGCCGTCAGCAACCTCCCGTTCGGGGGCGAACACTGGGACCCGCGCAACGTGGTCCACATCCGGCGCGAGCTGACGCTGGCCGACCGCCTGGTGGAGCGGCTCACCCTCACCGGCTATCACGGCGCGCCCGAGCGCTACTGGGTCGAGCTGGAGCTGGGCTGCGATTTCGCCGACATCTTCGAGGTCCGCGGCTGGCGCCGGGCCGCCCGGGGCCAGTACTACGCGCCCGAGCCCGGCCGCGACGGGCTGATCTTCGCCTACCTGGGCCGTGACGGGCGCCTGCTCCGGACCGTGGTCCGGTTCCGCCGGCCGCCCGATCTCCTCACCGAGCGCAGCGCCCGGTGGGAGCTCCGGCTCGAGCCCGAGCAGCCGATCGAGCTCGAGTGGGAGGTCTATGCCGATGAGGGCGGTGATCGCCGCGTCTTTCCCGCCCGCGGCCTCGATGACTGCCGTTACGCGCTCGATCGCGTCTACCACGGCTGGCATGAGGGGAACAGCCGCTGGTCCACTGACGTGGACGACTTCGACGCCCTGCTGCACCGCGCCGCCGACGATCTGCGCGCGCTCTACGTCGAGGTGGACGGCGAGAAGGTGATCTCGGCCGGCATCCCCTGGTATTCGACCGTGTTCGGCCGCGACTCGGTCATCACCTCGCTCCAGGCCCTGCCGCTCCAGCCGCAGATCGCCGTCGACACTCTTCGCTACCTGGCGCGACGCCAGGGCCGGCGCGAAGACAGTTACACCGAGGAGCAGCCCGGGAAGATCCTGCACGAGCTCCGGCGCGGCGAGATGGCCCGCACCGGCGAAATCCCCCACGTACCCTACTACGGCAGCATCGACGCCACGCCGCTCTGGCTGATCCTGCTGCACGAGACCTGGCGCTGGACGGGCGACACCGCCCTGGTGCGCGAGCTGCTGCCCAACGCCGAGCGAGCGCTCGACTGGATCGACCACTACGGCGATCTCGACGGCGACGGCTTCGTGGAGTACGCCCGCACCTCCGACAAGGGGCTGGTGAATCAGGGCTGGAAGGACTCGGGCAACGGGGTGCCGTGGCCCGACGGGCGCCTGCCCGAGCCGCCGATCGCACTGGTCGAGGTCCAGGGCTACGTCTATGACGCCAAGCTCCGCCTGGCCGAGCTGTTCCGCCACGTGGGGCAGACCGAGCGCGCCGGCGCGCTGCGGCGCGAGGCGGCCGAGCTCCGGAACCGGATCCGGACGGCGTTCTGGCTCGACAAGTTGGGCATCTTCGCCCTGGCGCTCGACGGCCAGAAGCGCCCGGTTCCGACCGCCACCACCAACGCCGGCCACCTGCTCTGGAGCCGGGTGCCGTCGCCCGAGGTGGCGCGCCGGCTGGCCGCCCGGTTCCTCGAGCCCGACTTCTTCTCGGGATGGGGGGTTCGCACGCTCAGCGCGGCGCATCCGGTCTACAACCCGATGAGCTACCACAACGGCTCGATCTGGCCGCACGACAACGCCATCCTGGTGCTGGGCATGGCGCTCAACGGGCAGGCGCGAGCGGCCCTGCCGATCGTGACCGCACTGTACGAAGCGGGGGTGCATGCCGAGTTCCAGCGGCTGCCGGAGCTGTATTGCGGAATGTCGCGGCAGATCGGGCCGCGGCCGGTGGGCTATCCGGTGAGCTGTTCGCCCCAGGCCTGGGCCTCGGGCTCGCTCTACATGCTGCTGCAGGCGCTGCTCGGCCTGTATCCCGAGGCCCAGTCCCGCATCCTCCACGTTCGCGACCCGGTGCTGCCCGACTTCCTCGGCGAGCTCACCGTGTCGGGGCTGGCGATCGGCGGCTCGCGGGTGGCGCTCCAGTTTCGCCGCCACGGCACCCGGACGCTGGCCAACCTGCTCAGCGTCGAGGGCGACCCGCTCCAGGTCCGGATCGAGCTGAGCTGAGCCGCCAGGCCGCAGCGGTTCCGCGCTAGCGGAGATCCCGCGGCAGGTGCGGCGCCGACAGCAGCGCCTGGAATGCGCGCCACCGCCCGGTCGCCGAGTCGCCCCCCGTCCGCGCCACCCAGTCCGCTACCAGGTCCCGGCCCAGGTTGTAGTTGATCACGTAGCTCCGGTAGCTGTCGACGAAGCGGAGCTGCTTCGCCGCCAGGGCCGGCGCCACCAGCCAATACCGCCGCATGAGCGCGGTCGCGGCGGCGGTGTCGAGTCCGCCGTCCAGATAGCGGCGGGCGACCTCGTTGCGGGCGTAGTTGAGCCGCTCCACCACCTGTCCGACCGCCGAGTTGGTCGCCGCCAGGGCCGGGTTGAGCCCCGCCAGCGGGAAGAGGGAGTCCCGCTCGAACGCCATCCGCTCGGCGGCGGGAAACGCCATGTCGATCCCGAAGTTGGCGCTCCCCTCTGCGATCAGTGACTGGGGGCTGAACAGGGGGTACATCGACACCTCGACCCAACCTCGCTGCCGCACCAGGGCCTGCTCCAGCAGCGCGTTGTAGACGTGGTGGCCGGGATAGCCCTCGTGGCAGGCGAGGTCGATCGCCCGGTCGACCAGAATCGGGAAATCGAGGTTCACCTGGATCAGGCTGTGGTAGCCGCCCTTGTACCAGTTGTAGGCGTTCCACGAGGTGCCCTTCACGTACTCGAGATCGAATCGCTCGCCCGGCGGGAGCGGGATGTGCGCCTGGGTCCGCGCGCGGCAGGCCGCGATCGCGGTCTTGAACACGGTGTCCACCTTGCCCGGCGGGATCGTCACCCGGTCGCGGAAGCGCTGATACCGGTCAGCCAGCCGGCCCGGGCCGGGCAGCAGGCTGTCGAGCCGGGTCAGCAGCGAATCGAAGTGGGCGTCGGGGTAGTGCGGCGGGGTGGCATCGTAGAGTGCCGCCGCCTCCTGATCGAAGCTGAGCCGCTCGCCGCCCAGCATCCGGGCCCGGGCCGACATCGCGCCGAGCTGTACCCGGAGATACCGGTGCCGCAACCGGACCAGCGTGTCGGCGTAGGCCGGCACGCTGTCGCCGAGCACTCCGATCAGGCTGTCCGCCGCCTGCCCCACCTGGGCCACGGTCAGCGACTCCGCGGCGGCCGCCGCCTTGAGCGAATCTGGCCCGTAGTAGGCGTCCACGTAGGCCGGATCGTGCGCGCCCAGCCCGAGCCCGATGACCACGTAGCGCCGGGCTACCACGTCGAGGCGGCCGGGATCGGGAGCGGCGGGCGGTGCCGGCCGGCAGGCGGCGGCGAGCAGCGCGAGCGCGAGACAGCGGCGGAGGTGCATGGCGGCAAAATCCTGGGTGGCGGGGCGCGTCCGGGTCGTCGGTGTTGGGTGACAACGTATCCGGACCGCCGGCGCCCGAGCAAGCGAAGAACGGCCCGGACGGGCGCCTCGCGTACGGTGGACGCCCGGGACTGCCCCGGCGAGTGTCCGACCGGAGCCTCCACCCCTGCGTCCTACCCTGACCTCGGTCAGGTGCCGTTCCTCTCCTCCGCGCTTGCTCCCGGCCAGCGATCGTCGGTCCAGATCCGGCCGCCCGTCGGATAGAACCGGTTCCGGCGGGCGCCAAGATTGTCGCCCGTTGGTCCGGTTCCACCTACTCTGACGCGGAGAAGATGCGATGAGGGCATACGGTCTCACCTTGCTGGCTGCGCTGTCGGGCGCGGCCCTGATCCAGGCCTGCAGCGATTCGGGCGGCGACATCACCGCGCCGGACCCGACCCCCACGCCGCTCGCGATCGTCCAGCTGAGCGGGGACGTGGCCGCGCACGTTCCCGAGTTCCAGGCCCTGGCCGGCGATGTCAACAACAAGGGTGAGCCCGGGCGGCACGCCTCGGGACGGCGCGAGATCAACTGGGACGGCGTCCCGGCCCAGTTCACCAACACGGTCGACTTCCCCGCCGACTTCTTCAAGGGTCGCGGCCTGGTCTACCGTGGCGCGACCGGCCTCAGAGTGAGCGACAACCACTTTGCCGACGTCAATCCGACCTACGGGGCGCAGTTCGTGCCCTTCAGCGAGGCCAAGCTGTTCGCTCCGGTGGGGACGACCCAGGTCGAGATCCTGTTCCGCATCCCCGGCAGCGACACGGTGGCGGCGGTCCGGAGCTTCGGGGCCATCGTAG
>JBBRGH010000225.1:0-5717 GCA_038240915.1 Gemmatimonadales bacterium
GGTTGGTGCCGCTGAACTGCCACGAGCGGAACAGGTCGGGCGGGAGCAGCGGCTGCGCGGTCCGGTGCTCGACCACCGCGAATCCCGCCAGCAGGAGCACACCCGCGCCGCCGAGGGCCACTTCGGCCGGCAGCCCGCCCAGGTCCTTCCCGGCCACCAGCGCGCCCGTGACGCAGGCCAGGCCGAGCGTGACGAGGGCGGCGCCGAGGTAGTCTACCGTCCCCGTTCCCGACGGCTCGTCCGCCGGCATGCGCCGGGCCGCGATCCAGGCGGCGGCCAGGGCGAACGGCACCACGCAGGCGAACACCCAGCGCCACGAGAAGGTGTCGGCCAGCCAGCCGCCGACCAGGGGGCCGATCGCGGTCGAGATCCCGGACCAGCCGGCCCACTGACCGATCGCGGCGCCGCGGTCCTCCGCCGTGAACAGCGCGTCGAGGATGGCCAGGCTATTGGGGATCAGCAGAGCGCCGAAGATGCCCTGGCACACCCGGCACGCGAGGAGGGCGGCGAAGCTGGGCGCCAGGATGCAGAGGAACGAGGCCGCCGCGAAGCCGAGCAGCCCGATGATGAAGAGTCGCCGCCGGCCGTAGCGATCGCCGAGGGAGCCGCCCAGCAGGATCAGGGCGCTGAGCGGCAGCAGGAAAGCGTTGACCAGCCACTGGAGACCGGACATGCCCAGCCCGAAGTCGCGCCCGATGGTCGGCAGCGCGACCGTCGTCACCGTGCCCTCGAGGAACACGGCGCCCGAGCCGAGCACCGTCGCGGCCACCGCCCAGCGGCCCGCGCTGGACGCCAGCCGGAGCGGCGATCCGGACGCGTCCTTCCTCCGGGCTGGGGCGGCCCCGCCCGGCGACTTCTTCCTGTGGGGCTCGCTCATGGTACCGACCTCAATGCAAACGGCGGGCGCCCCTGCTGCGCCCGCCGTTCGAACCATGGTTCCCCGCGCGCCTACCAGCGATAGTGCGCGAACGCCCGGTTGGCCTCGGCCATCCGGTGGGTGTCTTCCTTCTTCTTGATTGTGTTGCCCTCGCCCTTCGACGCCAGGATCAGCTCGGCAGCCAGCCGCTCGGCCATCGTCTTTTCCGTGCGGGCGCGCGAGTAGGAGATGATCCAGCGCATGGCGAGCGCGGTCCGCCGGTCGGGGCGCACCTCGACCGGCACCTGGAGCGAGGCGCCGCCGACGCGGCGGCTCTTCACCTCGAGGGTGGGCTTGGCGTTGTTCACCGCCTGCTTGAAGACGGACACGCCGGGCTGGCCCGTCCGCTCCTCGATCATGTCCATCGCGGAGTAGAAGATCCCTTCGGCGACACTCTTCTTGCCCTCGAACATCAGGTTGTTCACGAACTTGGACACCGTCTGGCTGTCATAGCGCGGATCGGGCGGCACCGGCCGCTTGACCGCCTTGTTACGCCGACTCACTTCTTACCTCCCTTGGCGGCGGGCGCGGCGGCACTGCCCGCGGCCTTCGGGCGCTTGGCGCCGTACTTGGAGCGGCTCTTCCGGCGGTCGTTGACGCCGGCGGAGTCGAGCGTGCCCCGGACGATGTGATAGCGAACGCCCGGCAGGTCCTTCACCCGGCCGCCGCGGATCAGGACGATTGAATGCTCCTGCAGGTTGTGCCCTTCACCCGGGATGTAGGCCGTGACCTCGAACCCGTTGGTGAGCCGCACGCGGGCCACCTTCCGGAGGGCCGAGTTCGGCTTCTTCGGAGTGGTGGTGTACACGCGCGTGCAGACGCCGCGCTTCTGCGGATTCATCTTGAGCGCCGGCGCCTTGTCCTTGGCGACGACGTCCTTCCGGCCCTGTCGGATGAGCTGATTGATTGTCGGCATAGCCCTGGAGCTTGAGATCCCGAATGACCCCGAATCGGGGGTAGACCGGCAAATGTAGAGGCGGTCCCGGGTTAGGTCAAGGCGGACGGGGCGGCCGGTGGCCTGAGTGACGCAGGGTCGGCGAACCCACCGATCCCCTTCCACCCTGGAGCCACGTCCCGCTCCCGCTTTTTGCCCCGCGCCCCGCTTTTTGACAGGACCCACCCCGCAGAACCGCTGCACTACCACAGGCTTACCCCTGCCTCCCTGCGCGGCCCCCATCTTGCCTTTCCCATCTCCGCCGCACCCCTGCCGGCGCACCACCCAGGTCCGGAGTTCCCGTGAAGCTCACCCGCATCGCCCGCCTCCTCTTCGCCGCCGCGTTGGCCGGAGCCGCGCCATTGGCCGCCCAGCGCTCCGATCTGTCGGGCCGTCCGTTCGGCGAGGTGATCCGGAACAGCGAGGTGGGGACCGGGATGTTCACCATCTACTTCAAGCACGACAGCATCTACCTCTCGCTCGTCCCCCGCCAGCTCGACCACGACTACCTGCTCGTCACCCAGATCTCGCAGGGCATCGGCGAGCTCGGCCTCGACGGCGGCGCCTCGCTCCGCTCCGACCTGGTGCGCTTCCACCGGGAAGGCGACCGGGTCGAGCTCTGGGTGGTGAATGCGCGCATGTCCGCCGCCCCCGGCACGCCGATGGCGCGCACCGTGGCCTACTCGTTCGGCCATTCGGTGGCCCAGTCGTTTCCTATCGCCGCCGAGCGCGAGGGCGGTGAGATGCTGGTCAACATGGCGCCGTTCTTCGTCTCCGACTGGGCCGACATCGGCACCGTGTTCCAGACCGCGCTCGCCCAGCGCAAGCTGAGCGGCAACATCTCCTTCGACGAGCGTCGCTCGACTCTGCAGTCGCTCCGGCTCTTCGCCGCCAACCTGGAGGCCGAAGTCCGGCTCACCTTCCAGTCGCCCAGGAACCTGGGGCTGGAGACGGTGCCCGACTACCGCTCGATCCCGATCGGGATCCACTACTCCCTGCTCGAGCTGCCCGCCACCCCCATGCGTCCCCGCCTGGCCGACGACCGGGTGGGCTACTTCGTTTCCGCCACCAAGGACTTCTCGCGCGACACCGCCGAGAGCTTCTTCCTCCGCTACGTCAACCGCTGGCACCTGGAGAAGAAGCATCCGGGCACCGGGCTCAGCGAGCCGGTCCAGCCGATCACCTACTACATCGACGGCACGGTGCCGATCGAGTGGCGCCCCTTCGTGCGAGCCGGCATCCTCGAGTGGAACCATGCCTTCGAGGAGGCGGGCTTCCGGGACGCCATCCGGGTGCTCGATGCGCCGGACGACAGCGCCTGGAGTGCCGGCGACGCCCGCTACTCGACCGTCCGCTGGACCGCCAACAACGGCGCCGTCTACGCCATCGGCCCGACCAACGTCGACCCCCGCACCGGCGAGATCCTCAACGCCGACATCCTGATCTCGGCGGCCTGGATCCAGCGCTGGCGCGGCCAGTCGGGTCAGTACCTGGCGCCGGTGGCCGCCGTGCAGTCGGTCCTGCAGGAGGATTCGCTGGCCCAGGCGCCGGGCGCCGAGTCGCGCCTGTGCCGCTACGGCGAGGGGATGACCCGGAGCGGTGCCCTGGCCAGCGCGGTGATGGCGGCCCGGGGCGAGATCCCGGCCGGGGCTGAGGCCTCGCGGCTCTACGTGGGCCAGGCGCTCAAGGCCCTGGTCATGCACGAGGTGGGACACACGCTCGGCCTCCGGCACAACTTCCGCGGCTCGGCCGGCGCGACCGCCGCCCAGCTGGCCAGCCGGAGCTGGACCGCCTCCCACGGCCTCGGCGTCTCGGTGATGGACTACAGCCCGCCCTCGCTCTCACTCGATCCGTCCCGCCAGGGCGACTACTACGCCTCGACCATCGGGAGCTACGACCGCTGGGCCATCGGCTACGGCTACGCCGACGTCTCGACCGACCCGGTCGCGCCCACGGCCAAGGGCGCCGGCGGCAGCGCGGCGCTCTGGACGCCCGAGGTCGAGCTCAACGGGCTCCGGACCATCGCCGCCCAGGCGGCCGACCCGGCTCATCTGTACGGCACCGATGAGGACGCCGGCTTCGGTGGCCTGGGCCTCGACCCGACCATCAGCCGCTACGACCAGACCGACGATCCGCTGGGCTGGGCCCGCGACCGGGTGGCGCTGATCGACGGCCTGTTCGATTCGCTGGGCACCCGGATCGTGGCGCCAGGCCAGAGCTACGGCCGGCTCCGGACCGCGTTCACCGACCTGCTCAACGACCGCTGGTATGCGCTCCTGGTCACGACCAAGTACCTGGGCGGCGCCACCACCGCGCGCGACCACCGGGGCGACCCCGGCGAACGGCCGGCCGTGGTCAACGTGCCCGCCGAGCAGCAGCGGGCCGCGCTTGCCTTCCTGGCGTCGGCCGCCTTCGGGGACTCGGCCTACCGGTTCTCGCCCGACCTGCTCAGCCGTCTGGGCGCCGAGCGGTGGACGCACTGGGGTGCCACCCCCGGCGGCGAGACCCGCTTCGACTTTCCGCTCCACGACTGGGCCCTGACCCAGCAGGGATCGCTGCTCGGCCAGCTGCTCGACCCGGCAGTGCTGGCCCGGATTCGCGAGGCCGAGCTGCGATCCGAGCCCGGCGAGGTCACGATGGGTCTCCCCGAGCTGTTCGGGACGCTGACCTCCACCATCTGGGCCGAGGTGGGCGCCGGCTCCCGCGCCCGGCCGGTCCGGCCCCGGGACATCAGCTCGGTCCGCCGGGACGTCCAGCGGCTGTACCTGAACCAGCTCATCCAGATGACCGTGAGCCCCGCGCCGGGCACGCCCGAGGACGCCCGCGCCGTGGCCCGAATGTCGCTCGAAGGACTCGGGGCGGACCTCGACCGCGTCCTGGCGCTGCCCCGGCCCGAGCTCGACGCCTACACCCGCGCCCACCTGGGCGATTCGCGGGACCGCATCCACCGGGCGCTCGACGCCCAGATGATCCAGACCACCAGCACGAGGTAGCGGGACATGCTCCAGATCCTCCTCCCGTCCGACCCTTCGCCGATTGTCGAGGCCGCCGCCTACATGGGCGGCATGCTCGCCGGCTACCTGCTGCTGACCCAGCCCGAGGAGTGGGCCCAGGTGCGGGCGACGCTGCGCGAAGTGCTGCACCGCCGCGCCCGGCGCTGACCCGGGTCTGACCGGGCCGGGCGGTGGCCGCCCCGCCCGGGTTAGTCTTCGGGCATGCCGGCCGCCACCTCCCCCGTCGTCCTCCGCCAGCTGCGCAAAACCTACGGCGACGTCGTCGCCGTGGACGGCCTCGATCTCGAGATCCTCCCCGGCGAATGCTTCGGCCTGCTGGGCCCGAACGGTGCCGGCAAGACCACCACCATCGAAATCTGCGAAGGCCTGACCGAGCCCGACGGCGGCGAGGTCACCATTCTCGGCCGGCGCTGGGGCGCCGACGACCGGGCGCTCCGCGCGCTGCTCGGCATCTCGCTGCAGGAGACCCAGTTCGCCGAGAAGCTCACGGTGGCCGAAACCATCCGGCTGTTCCGGAGCTTCTACCGCCGGGGGCCCGACGCAGCCGACGTCATCGACCTGGTGCAGCTGGGGGAAAAGGCCGGCGCGCGGGTGGGACAGCTCTCGGGTGGGCAGCGGCAGCGGCTAGCGCTCGCCTGCGCCCTGGTGGGCGACCCCGAGCTGCTCTTCCTGGACGAGCCCACTACCGGGCTCGACCCGCAGTCCCGGCGCCAGCTTTGGGACCTGATCGAGCGCTTCCGCGCCGGCGGCCGCTCCATCCTGCTCACCACCCACTATATGGAAGAGGCCGAACGGCTGTGCGACCGGGTGGCCATCGTGGACCACGGCCGGGTCATTGCCCAAGGGACGCCGC
>JBBRGH010000226.1:0-5710 GCA_038240915.1 Gemmatimonadales bacterium
CACCTTGCGGTCGTCGATCTTGCCCGGCACGGCAATGGCTTCGCGGATAGCTTCCCTGGTGATCTCGTGGAAAAGGATGCGCTGCGTTGGCGCGTCGCTTTTGAGTTGATCGGCCACATGCCAGGCAATGGCCTCGCCCTCGCGATCGGGGTCGGTGGCGAGATAAATGGTCGAAGCGGTTTTGGCTGCCTTCTTGAGCTCCGAGAGCGTCTTGGTCTTGCCCTTGATGGTGACGTACTTGGGCTCGAAGTCGTGCTCGACGTCCACCCCCAGCTCGCGGGTGGGCAGGTCCCGGAGATGCCCGACGGTGGCCTTTACGTCGAACCCGGCACCGAGGTACTTGCCGATGGTCTTGGCCTTGGTGGGCGACTCGACGATCACCAGCGCGGTCCCTTCGGCGCGGGCCCGGGTGCGCGGCTTGGCCGGGCGGGCGCTCGCCGCCTTGGCAGCCTTGGCGCCGGCCTTGGGCGCCGCCGGAGCCTTGGCGCTCGGGCCGTCCTTGGACGGCGCTGTTACCGATCGCTTGGATCTGGTCACCATAAGTACACTATACCTGCTGGAGTCATTGGCGGGTCAATTCGGTGGCTGCAAGAAATCCGTACCGCCGGGGGTTCGCAAGGCGGGCGGTTTCAGGGCGTTGGAAATAAGAGGATAGCTGTACTCGCTACCAACCTCCGTGGGTCCGGGCCAGCCGAACCACCTCGGCCGCCACGGCCGGCGCCGGCTTCGCGTCGACCGCGACCTCATAATGAGCGAGCTTGTAGAACGGTTCCCGGGCCGCCAGGAGGGTTCGGACCCGTTCGACCGGATCGGCACCCACCAGCAATGGGCGAACCTCCCCCTGCTCCAGCCGGCGGACGGCAGTCTGGACGGAGCACTTGAGATAGAGGATGAGGCAGCCGACCCTGGCTGCTTCCAGTTGCCCGTCCTGGGCGGCCCAGCCGGCCCCGGGAATGATCACGGCCGGCTCGCGAGCCTGGGCGGTGGCCACAGCATCCTTTTCCATGGCCCGGAAGCGGGGCTCGCCCACCATGCCGAAGATCTGGCCGACGGGCATCCCCATCTGGCGGACCAGGATCGAGTCGATGTCCAAGAAAGGCGCCGGCAGCTCCTCGGCCACCAGTTTGCCGACCGTGCTCTTCCCGACCCCGGGGAGGCCCACCAGGAGCACGTGGCGACGCATCAGCTCTCCGCGGCTTCCCTGAGCGCCGACCACCGAGCCCCGAGCGAAGCGAGGTAGCCATCGAAGTTGCGGCGCATCTCGGCCAGCGAGTCGCCGCCGAACTTCTCGAGCATCGCGTCGGCCAGCACCAGCGCCGTCAGCGCCTCGGCAATCACACCCATGGCCGGCACGGCGGTGACGTCGGAGCGCTCGCTCTGGGCGTTGGCCGTGCGGCCGGTGGCGAGGTCCACGGTGGGGAGCGGGGACATCAGGGTCGAGATCGGCTTCATGGCCACCCGGAGCACCAGCGGCTCCCCGGTGGTGATGCCCCCTTCGAGCCCGCCGGCGTTGTTGGTGGGACGGCGGAAGCCGCCGCGGCGATCGCCCGCGAGCGGCGGGACCGGCGGGGCCGGGCCGGCGCCGTCGAGCGGCGGGTCGATCGGATCGTGGACCCGGGAGCCGGGCCGGCGGGCGGCCTCGACACCGAGCCCGACCTCGACCGCCTTCACCGCGGGAATGGACATCAGCATGCCGGCCAGCCGGCCGTCGAGCTTCCGGTCCCAGCTCACGTGGCTCCCCAAGCCCACCACCACCCCCCGGGCCACCACCTCGACTTCGCCGCCCAGGGTGTCGCCCGCCTTCTTGGCGGCGTCGATCCGGCGGACGATCTCGGCCTCGACCGTGGGGTCGAGCACCCGGACCTCGGAGCGGTCGGCGGCCTCGTTGAGGGGCACGGGAAGCTGGGCGGGCGGCGCCGCGAGGACGCCGCCGAGGGAGACGACGTGGCTGCCGATCTCGACCCCGAACTCCTCCAGCAGCCGCCGGGCCAGGGCGCCGGCCGCCACCCGGGCGGTGGTCTCGCGGGCGCTGGCGCGCTCGAGGATATCGCGGGCGTCCACCCGGTCGTACTTGAGGACGCCCACCAGGTCGGCGTGGCCGGGCCGCGGCCGGGTGACACGCCGGCGGCGCAGCTCGCCCGGCTCGGCGGCCTCGTGGGCCATCACGTCTTCCCAGTTGCTCCAGTCGCGGTTGGGGATCAGCATCGCGACCGGGCTGCCCAGGGTCTCGCCAGCGCGGACCCCGGAGAGCCACTCGATGTGATCGCGCTCGATCTTCATCCGGGCGCCGCGGCCGTAGCCCTGCATCCGGCGGACCAGCTCGCGGTCCACCGCCTCGGCGCTCACGGGGAGCCCCGCGGGCAGCCCTTCGACCAGGGCCACCAGCGCCTTGCCGTGGGATTCGCCGGCGGTGGAGAATCTGAGCGTCACCTGTCTCTCCTCGGCCCCCGGGGGGAAAGCGAACGAGCCCGGCTTGCGCCGGACTCGTTCGCGTCGGGGTGTTCGGACGATCCGCGCGAAGCGGCTACTGATCCGAGGCGCCGTCGTCGGTGATCCGGGGTGTGACCAAGATAATGAGGTCACGCCGGTTTTCCGTATCGTTGGTGAAGCTGAACAGCTTGCCGACGATCGGGAGGCTGCCCAGGAGCGGGATGCCCGACCGGGTCTTGGTGACCTGGGTGACCGTCAGGCCGCCGATGACCGCGGTCTCGCCGTCGTTGACGAGCAGCTGGTTGTCGGCCTTCTGCTTCTGGAAGATGAAGCCGAGGTCCGCCGCGGCGAGCGGCTGGATGGCCGAGCGCTCGGTGTGGAGCTGCATCAGGACCTGGCGGTTGTTGGTCACGTGCGGGGTGACCGTGAGGCGGATACCGGTCTCCTTGAACTGCACGTTGGCGCGGGCGGTGCCGCCCTGGCCCGACGAGGCGTCGATCACGCGGACCGGCGTTTCCTCACCCACGAGGATGTCGGCCTGGCGGTTGTCCAGGGTTGAAATGACCGGCTCGGCCTGGATGTCCGCAAGCTCGGTCTTCTCGAGCGCGCTCAGGAACGTGGTCAGCGCGAAGCCGCCGATGCTGGTCGAGTAGATCAGGTCGAGCGCTGAGCCGGTGATGTCGGAGTTGGCGTTGCCGACCGCCGCCACCGAGTTGCCGCCCAGGTCGATCACGTTGACGTTGTTGGCGAACAGGTCGCCCGGGCTGGACGGATCCGGCCGCTGGACCAGCTTGTTGAAGAACTGGCTCCGGCTGCCGAGATCGTACTTGATGCCCAGCTGCTCGATGTCGGTCCGGTCCACGAAGATGATCTTGGCCTGGATCGACAGCTGCGGAGTCCGGATGTCGAGCCCGCGCACGAAGTCGCTGATGCTGGCGATGCGGCTCCGGGTATCGGTCAGGATCAGGGCGTTGGAGCCGGTGTCGGCCACGACCCGGCCCCGGTTCTTGGTCAGGATGCTCTCGACCGTCTTGGCGAGCGAGGCAGCCTGGGCATAGTTGATCCGGACGATGCTGGTCTCCAGCGGCTCGAGCGAGTCGAGGGCCGCCAGCGCCGACGGCGCGTCCACCCGGATGATCCCGCCGGCCATCTCCTGGGCCGAGAGGCCCTGGGTGGCGAGGATCGCCTGGAAGGCCTGCGGCCAGGGCTGGTTCTTGATCTCGGCGTTGACCTCGCCCTTGACGTCCTTGCCGAGGATGATGGTCCGCCCGCTGAAGGCGGCGAAGCCCGCGACCACGTCGGCGATGCTGGCGCGATCCCAGGTGACGGTGATACGCGGCTCGTCGGCCCGGGTGAGCAGGGCCGCGCTCCGGATACCCAGCTCGGGCTTCCGGGTGAGCACGGGAGCGGCCACCGGCGCCGGCTCGGCCACGTCGACCGCGTCGGCCAGGTCGGCGGCCGGGGCCTGCGTGGTGGACGACCAGGCCTGGAAGCCGGCCGCCGAGCCGAAGCTCACGCGGATGGCATCCGACCCGCGATCGACCTTGTAGCTCTGGGGGCCGTCGAGCTCGACTACGATCCGGACGATGTCGGGCCGGAACTGCGAGTAGCGGAGATTCACCACCCCGCCCCGCTTGACGCCGTCGTCCCCGCTGGCGGTGGTGCCGCCGAGCTTGGCGCCGACCACGTCGAGCACCAGCCGGTCGGGCGAGGACAGCAGGAAGTCACGGACGTCGACCGCGCCGCGGACATTGACGACGATCTCGGTCTTGCCGGCGGCGGGCGCCAGGCTCACGGCGGTCACCTCTCCGCTCCCGGGCCCTTCGGCCCGCATCGGAGTCGCGGTCCCGAGGACCGCGGCGGCAACCAGCATCCAGCGATACATACCCGTCATGGCGTCTCGACCTCCTGCTTCCGCAGCGAGAGAGTTTCCTGGCGATCGAATCCGAAATCCTGAATCGTGAACACCGCATCCCGCGCGCGAATCTGGGTCAGACGCGCCCGGCCCAGCTGGTCACCCACCCGCATCTTGTGGCGCTTGCCCGTGGCGCTCTTCTCCCGGAGCACGACCACGTTGTTGCTCGGCGACCGCAGGTCGAGATAGACGCCGACGAGATCGAGGTCGCTGACCTCGGGACCGTTCTTCTCCAGATTGATCAGCGAGTTGAACGGATCGCGGGTGCCGCCGGCATAGGCGAAGGTCTCCCGCAGCACGTCGATCTCGCGCGCCCGCTGGACCGAGTCGGCCGTGGCCGACTCGGCCACCTGGTCGATCGAGTCGGCGACCGGCTTGGCGGGGCCGGTTCCGGCCGTCGCGGCGAGCGACGTCTGGGCCGTGCCGTCGCTCCCGGCGGTATCACTCCGGTCGGCGGTGTCGGCCGCGGCCATCCGGACCGCCCGCGCCTGCTTGATGCTGTCGGTGCGCGCGCGCACCTGGGCGAGCTGCGCCTGGGCGACCTGGGCGGCTTTGGCCTCCACAACCTCGCCGCCGCACGCGGCCACCGTCAGGGCGAGCAGCGCGACCCCGAACCACGCGTTACGAGCCACTGGCCTCTCCCTCCCCGCTGGAAGTCTTCACGTAGGTCCGGATCTGGAACTTGGCCTCGAGCAGCGAGCCGGTCGTGTCATTCATCGCCTTGGCCGCGTTCGCGTTGGCCGGCGTCACGCTGAGATCGTACGGGACGATGATACGCTGGAGGCTCGCGACGTCGGCCAGGAAGCCGCCGATCTCGTCGTAGTGCCCGATGACGGACATGTTGTACTTGTAGGTGTCGAACGGCGCCGGTCCGAGCTCCACCGGCATCGGCACCACCTGCGACAGCGTCACGCCGCGGATCTTGCTGCGGCTGGAGATGTCGTCGAGCAGGTTGGGCACCTCGTTCCGCTCGGGCACCAGCCGGCGCAGCAGGGCCAGGCTGCCGCGGTAGGTGTCGAGCCGCTTGCGCAGGTCTTCGACCGTGCCCCGGGCCAGCTCCTTCTTGGCGCTGTCGGTGGCGGCGTCGAGCTGGGCGATGGTATCGCGGACCGCCACCACCGATTCCTGGCGGGCGCTCACGCCCTGGACGCCGAGGGTACTCACCACGCTGCCGGTGTAGCCGATGTAGCCGACGATCCCGGCGAGGAGCACCATCAGGATCGGCGTCGACTTCTGGGAGATCGAGGCCATGGCGCTTACCTCACGGACTGGCTGAGGGGAACGGTCCGGATGTATGCCGAGTCCGCCTGGCGGAACGTGGCCCGGATGGTGAATGCGGTGACCGGCCGGTCCTTCTCGACCACC